>JAQGIA010000292.1 GCA_028291445.1 Belnapia sp. | reverse complement strand
GGCTCGCCGAAAAGGCCGGCCTGGTCGCGCGCCGCGGCGACGTAATCCGCGCTGCCCTCCTGCGCGTGATGGGCGGTGCCGAAGCGGGCGGCGATGCCGGCCGCCGCCGGGCGTTCGTCACCGCTGCCAGGGAAGCCGATGGTGAAGGTGGCGAGCGGCCCGCCGGCGCCCTCGGCATGGGCGCCGGCGGCGAAGGCGACGACCGAGCTGGAATCGACGCCGCCCGAGAGGAAGGCGCCAAGTGGTACATCCGACATGAGCTGGGCCCGTACCGCGGCATCCAGCCGCTGCGCCAGCTCGGCCGGGGCGTCAGCCGGCGCGGCGGCGGCCCGGGTCGGCGGCCGCCAGTAGCGGCGCGGCGCCGGCAAGGCGGCTTCCCCCTTCTGCCACAGTAAGAAATGGGCGGCGGGCAGCCGGTGGATGCCGGCATAGATGGTCTGCGGGTCCGGCACGTAGCCGAGCGCCAGGAAGTCATCGACCGCGGTGGGATCGATCCGCCGGGTCAGCTCCGGCAGCGCCAGCAGGCCCGCCAGCTCGGAGGCGAAGGCCAGGGTGCCATCCGGCAGCAGCGCATAGTGCAGCGGCTTTTCGCCCAGCCGGTCGCGTGCCAGCAGCAGCTCCCCCCGGTCGCGGTCATACAGGGCGAAGGCGAACATGCCCGAGAGATGGGTGACGCAATCGGCCCCCCAGTGCCGCCAGGCATGCAGGATGGTCTCGGTATCCGAGCGCGAGCGGTAGCGATGGCCGGCGGCTTCCAGCTCGGACCGCAGCTGCGCATGGTTGTAGATTTCGCCGTTGAAGCAAACGGTGATCGCACCATCTTCGGTTGCCATCGGCTGGTGGCCGCCGACCAGGTCGACGATCGCCAGGCGCCGGTGACCGAAGGCCAGATGCGGCTCCCGGTGGAAGCCGTCGCCGTCAGGCCCGCGATGGGCCATGGCATCGGTCATGCGCCGGATCGGGCCGGGTGGCGGAATACCGGGGTCGAGGGAATGGAACAAACCTGCCACGCCACACATTACCTTAGTGCTCCTGGTGATTGCGGGCGCACACTGGCTGACCACACCGAGCCGCGCTTGGGCGTGGTAACTCTAGGATAAACGCAACCTTTGCGTGTCCTTGTTGATGTTTTATCAACTCCATGAAACTATCCTGATCATGCGAGGCTTTGTTTCACGACGGCCCCCTCCGGGTCCCTTGCAAGGAGACGAACCAATGCGATTGGTCGAAGACCGGCAGGACGCGAGCCGATCCCCTGCCGTGGCTCAGACAGCCGATATCGGCCGCCTGCCGGAACGCCTGCCGTGGCAGACCGCGGCGCCGTTCATCATCGCCCTTTCCCTGGCGCTGTGGATTGCCATCCTCGTCAGCGTCGCCCGCTTCATGGGCCTGGCGTAGCCCCGGCTGCCGCCAGGCTTGGCCGGCCCGCCCGCAACCAGGCCACCACCTCCACCAGCCCTTCCCGCAGGCCGACCGGCGCCCCGAGGCTCAGGACCTCGGTCCCCAATTCTGCCGCGCCCAGCGAATGCCGGATCTCGCCCATCCGTGCCGGCCGGTAACGCAGCTCCAGCGCCACGCCGCTGACCGCCGCGATCGTCTCCGCCAGGACCCGCACCGAGATCGGCCGGCCGGTGCAGACATTGAACACCGGCGCCGTCGGGTTCGCGCCGCGCAGCCCGGCCAGCAGCGCCGCCACCACATCGGTCACATAGACGAAATCCCGCGTCTGCTCCCCGTCGCCATAGACATCGACCGCCTCGCCCCGCGTCAGCCGATCGCAAAAGATCGAGATCACTCCCGAATAGGGTGAGCGGGGGTCCTGCCGCGGACCGAACACATTGAAGAAGCGCAGCCCGAGGGTCGGCACGCCATAGGTGCCGGCGACCCGCGCATGCAGCTCGCAGCCCAGCTTGTCGGCGCCATAGGCCGAGAGCGGCCGGGTCAGCGCGGCCTCGGTGAGCGGCAGCGCCGCGTTGTCGCCATAGACCGCGGCGGAGGAGGCATAGACGACCGGGATACGCCGCTCCCGCGCCGCATCCAGCACGGTGATGGCGCCGCTGAGATTGGCCCGGTGCGAGCCCAGCCAGTCCTGCACCCCCCGCTCGACCGAGGCGATGGCGGCGAGGTGGAAGCACCCGTCGACGCCCTCCATCGCCTCGCGCACCGTCACCGGGTCGGCGATATCGCCGAGGATCAGGCTGGCACCGGGCGCCAGATTGTCGCGGCTGCCGGTCGAGAGGTCATCGAGCACCCGCACCGCATCGCCGCGGCCCCGCAGCGCGGCCACCAGATGCGAGCCGATGAAGCCGCAGCCCCCCGTGACAAGATAGCTTGCCATGCCGTTTCACCTTGCCGGACCCGCAGCGGCATGGTGCCGCCACAGCAATGTTCCTACAGCAGCAGCCTCGGCCGCTGCAACGCGATGTCGATGCGGCCCGGCGACTTGGCCTTCTTTAACTCCCTCTTCCTTAAAATCTTCCGGTAGCTTTGCCGCCGTATGGCCCCCCTGGTAGCTCCGCCGCCGTAAAACCAGTTGACTTGCGAACCGGGTCAACCTGAATGCAAGGAATCCGGCCCTATAACGAATTGCCGCTTCGGCACATCTGGCGGACCCATGAACAGCTCCCTCGACGATTTGACCGACCGGCAGCGCCGCGAACAGGATTTCCACCGCGATTTCGCCGCCAAGCACGCCGCGCTGGTGACCGAGCCGGTGACCATGGACGTCGTCGAGGATACCGACCGTCGCTGGTGGAACGCCTATTGGTCGATGTACGACCGGATCCTCTCCAGCGGCCTGGCCGGCAAGCGGGTGCTGATCCCCGGCTGCGGCTTCGGCACCGATGCCATCCGCATCGCCCGCCTCGGCGCCGCCGTCGCCGCCTTCGACATCTCGCCCGAGATCATCGAGATCGCCGGCCATCGCGGCCGGCACCATGGCCTGCCGGACATCGAATTCGGGGTGATGACGGCGGAGAAGCTGCTCTATCCGGACGACCACTTCGATGCCGTCGTCTTCGTCGACATCCTGCACCATGTCGACATCGGCCGGACGATGCAGGAGATCCGCCGGGTGCTGAAGCCGGGCGGCCTGGTCATCGGCAACGAGCTCTATACCCATTCGCGGCTGCAGGCCCTGCGCGAGACCGGCTTCGTCGCCCGGCAGCTCTACCCGCGCATGCGCCGCTACATCTACGGCACCGACACCCCCTACATCACCGCCGACGAGCACAAGATCAACGAGGCCGAGTTCCGCCTGGTCAGCGACAGCCTGACGGATAGCGACATCGACTATTTCGGCTGCTTCGAGGGCCGGCTCTTCCCCAACCGCATCGCCTGGGCCTCGCGGCTCGACCGCCGTTTTATGCGCGCGGCGGCCCCTATCGCGGCAACGCTTGGCAGCCGGGTCGTCTTTCGCGGCCGGATCCGCAAGGTGGTCGCGCATCCCGCCTGACGCCATGCCGGGCGCGGGACCGGCCAAGGCACCCCGGGTCAGCGTGCTGCTGACCACCCACAACGGCGCCGCGCTGCTGGCCGAAAGCCTCGACAGTATCCTTGCCCAGCGCTTCGACGGCTTCGAGCTGGTGGTGGTCGACGATGCATCGACCGATGCGACGCCGGCGCTGCTGGCCGGCTATGCCGCGCGCGACCCACGGCTGCGGGTGCTGCGGCCCGACCGCAGCCTCGGCGTGGTCGGCGCCCGCAACCATGGCTTCGCCGCCTGCCGCGGCGCCTATGTGGCGATGCTCGACCACGACGACCTCAGCCACCCCGACCGGCTGGCGACCCAGGCGGCCTATCTGGATGCGACGCCGGAGGTGGTGCTGGTCGGCAGCGAGGTGCTGCTGCTGGAAGCCGGCCGCAGCCGCGTCACCGACCATCGCGCCGCCGCCAGCCCGCTGCTGCTGCGTTGGATGCTCCAGGTCGACAACCCGCTGACCTGGTCCTCGGTGATGCTGCGCCGGGCAGCGGTGCAGAAGCTTAGTGGTTTCCTTCGGCCGGAAGCGGAATTCGCCGACGACTTCGACCTCTATCACCGGCTGCTGGCGGTGGGGGAGGTGGCGCGGCTCGATGCGGTGCTGACCACCTATCGCTGGCATGCGACCAATACCTCCCACCATGCGGGCGGCCTGCTGTTCGACCGGGCGGTACAGGTGCTGGCGGCGGCCTATGCGCCCTGGCTGGGGGCAGAGGCGATGGCGGCGGCAACCCTGGTGGTACGGCACCTGTCCGACCGGCAGCCGGTCCCCGATGCCGCGACCCTGGCCCGGCTCGGCGGCTGGCTGGAACGCCTGCTGGCCGGCTTCTGCGCCCGCCACGCACCGGCACCGGCCGAGCGGGCCATGGTCGCGGAACATGCCGCCGGGCTGTGGTGGCGGGTGGTCCGCAGCGCCATGCGCGCGGGCCAGCCGCTGGCGATCCGCCAGGCAAGGGCCTGGCCGGGGCTTTGCCGGGGCCAGGGGAAAGGGCAGGCGCCGGCGCTGACGGACCGGCTGGGCTCCTTCGGCATCGGCCTGCTGCGAACGCATCCCGCCGGGCGACGGCTGCTGGCGTTGGGCGCCGGGATGCGGCACTAGCCTGGGTCGTATCGATCCAACCTGCTCCACCGGGTCCGCTGCCCGGACGGAGCCTTCTCCGGGCGGGAATGCGTGGTGCCGTTGCAGGGCTTCCTCACCGCCGTGGTCATCCCGCCGATCTCCTTCGCGGTACTGGCCGTGCTGGGCGGTCTGCTGGCCTGGCGGGGGCAGGGGCCCCACGGGCGGGCGTGGCGCTGGGGTGGGCTGCTGGCAGCGCTGGCCGGCCTCGGGATCCTGGTGCTTGCCCTGCCGGTCGTCGCCGGGCTGCTGACGGTCTCGCTGGAACGGAGCCTGTCGATAAAGGCCATTCCCACCGACCCGGCGCCCGGCGCCATCATCATCCTGGGCGGCGATGTGGCGCATGACCAAGGGGGGGGCCAAGGGGGGAGCCAAGGCGGCACGGAGGTCGGCGCCCTCACCCTGGAACGGCTGCGGGCAGGGGCCGCGCTGGCGCGCCGGACCGGCCTGCCGCTGCTGGTCACCGGCGGGCCGGGCTCGAAGGGAGAGCCGCCGCTCGCCGCGCTGATGGCCCGCAGCCTCACCGATGATTTCGGCCTGACGGTGCGCTGGATCGAGCCGGCCGCGCGGGACACGCATGAGAATGCCGTATTCGGGGCGGCGATGCTGCGGGCCGAGGGGATCGGCGCCGCCCATGTCGTCAGCCATGGCTGGCACCTGGCCCGGGCGATCGAGGCCTTCGCCCGGCTCGGCTTCCCGGTGGTGGCGGCGCCGGTGCGGCTGCGGCGGCCGCCGGACGGCCGGCTGGAGGATTGGATCCCCCGCGCCGATCATCTGGCGACAAGTTGGTACGCGCTACGCGAATGGGCCGGGCGGCTGGTCTATGCGCTGCGGGACGGCCCGGCCCGTTAACGTGATCGTCCAAGGCGGCATCGCCGAAGGACATGAAGCATACGACAAAACAACAGGCTAGACCATGATTCGCGCTTCTGTCAGCGCGGATCATGGTCCAGCCAAGCCCGATCAGGAGTGGCCGCGCCCCTCGGCGGCCCGCTGCAAGCCGCCGTTGAGCGGCAGCCCCAGCCTGTCCGGCAGGGCGATGCAAAGGCGTTTCAGCCAAAGCTTCGGCGACCGGTCGGCCCAGGGCAGGTCCTGCGCCACCTGCCGCGCCAGCGCATGGTCGCGCTGGGCGAAGGCGCCGTGGAAGGCCTGGATCCGGCGCTTGCGGATCTCGCTGTCGATGATCGCGTGGTAGGGCGCCGCCTCGGCATGGTGGCGCTTGATGAAATGCAGCGCGGTGACCTCGTCGATGAGGGTCCGCACCAGATCGCGGGAGAAATTCGCGTCGTGCCGGCGGATGGTCACCAGCGGCTCCGGCAGGGCGGCGGCCCGGGCGCGGTACAGGCAGCGCAGGGTGAATTCGCCGTCTTCCGGCCGGAGCCCGCGCATCGCCGTGTCGAAGCCGCCGATCGCCGTCAGCAGCGCCTTCGAGACCAACGTGCCCGAGGGGAAGATCGGGTGCCACAGGATCGTCTGACCGGCGATGCTGCGGTCGAAAACCCAGCCTTCCGGCAGGATGCGGCGGCCGGCCTGGTCCCAGAAGCCCGGCGGGGCCTGGTCGAATTTGCTGACCGCATCGAGCACGCCGTCGCGCAGCATGCGGAAATTACCGAAGACGAAATCGGTCTCGGGTGCTGCTTGCAGCAGCCGGGCATGGTGTTCGAGATAGCCCGGGTCCCACAGGTCGTCCTGGTCGCAAAGCGCGATCCAGGGCGACCGCGCGTGCGCGATGCCGATGTTGCGGGCGTTCTGGACCCCGCCGTTGCTGCCGGGCGAGAGCAGCGTCACGCGGTTCCCGAAGCCAGCGACGATGGCGGGGCCGCCATCGCGCGAGCCGTCGTCGACGACGATGACCTCGGCCGGCGGCAGGCGCTGGTCCAGGACCGACCGCAGCATCTCGGCCAGGAACCTTTCCCCGTTGTAGAGCGGGATCACCACCGCGACATCCATGGTCTTGGCCTTCCTGAGGGAGTAACTGGCTACGGCGTCCCTCTGCACGACGCCGCAATAATGAGCCTCGCCCAGGGAGTAAACCAAGCTCCTTGGACCAAGCATGAATCGCCGCCCCAGCCCGAGGCCCGCCGCCCACGCCAAACCCTGTCTCGCCTTTCCGTCCCGCCGCCACGCTGCTGCCCATCGCCGGCACGGCGCTGCCGGAGCGCTGCGACCGCTGTCTCGCGCCGCCCGGCATCGGCGAGTTCTTCGCCAGCCGGCTCTGGTACGACACGGCCATCGCCCATGCGCTGCCGCCCGGCGCCCAGCCGTTGCTGGCCGAGGCCGGCGATGTGCTGCTGCCGCTGCTGCGCCAGGAGGACGGCCGGCTGGCGAGCCTCGCCACACCCTATAGCCTCAGTTGGCAGCCGCTGATCGCGCCAGGGGCCGAGCCCGCGGCGCTGCGCGACGCCGGCCGGGCGCTCGGGCGGCTGTTCCGTTACCGTGCGCCGGTCCGGCTCGACACGCTGCCGGCCGAAGCGCCCGGCCTGGCACCGCTCCACGCAGGCTTCGCGGCGGCCGGGCTGCATGTGCTGGCCTATGACCACTTCGGCAATTGGCACGAGGCGCTGCCGCCGGGCACCGGCTGGGATGCCTATCTGGCCGCCCGCCCACCGGCGCTCCGCACCACCATCGGCCGCAAGCTGGCCCGTGCCCGGCGCGAGTTGCGCTTCGAGGCGGTGGCTGCTCCCGGTGCCGCGCTCGAGGCCGGCATCGCCGCCTATAAGGCGGTACGCGCCGCGAGTTGGAAGCCGCACGAGCCCTTCCCCGATTTCGACGGCCATGTGATGCGCGCTACGGCCGCCGCCGGGCTGTTGCGGCTCGGCATCCTGCGGGCGGCAACCGATGGGCGACCGGTTGCGGCGCAATACTGGGTGTTGGATCGGGCGAGGCGGCGGGCCACGGTGCTGAAGCTGGCGCATGCCGAGGCGGCCCGCGCCGGCTCTCCCGGCACGGCGCTGACTGCCATGATGATCCGCGGGCTGCTGGAGGATGACGGGGTGACGGAGCTCGACTTCGGGCGCGGCGACGACGACTACAAGCGGCTCTGGGTCGGGGAGCGGCGGCAGCGCATCGGGCTGCTGCTGGCCTGCCCGCTGCATCCGGCCGGGCTCGCGGCGCTGGCCATGCACGCCGCCGGGCGATTGCGGCGTTATGCCGCCGGGCGCCTGCGCAGGGCTGCCTCGGCATGAGGATCCTCTACAGCCACCGCATCCAGTCGCGCGATGGCCAGGGCGTCCACCTCGACAGCATGGTGGCCGCCTTGCGGGCGCAGGGCCATGAGGTGCGCGTGGTCGGCCCCGCCGCCTATGAGCAGGCGAGCCTCGGCGGCGAAAGCCGCTGGGTCGCCCTGCTGCGCCGCTGGCTGCCGGCGGCGGCGGCCGAGCTGGCGGAGCTGGCCTATAGCCTGCCGGCCTATCTCAAGCTGCGGCGGGCGGCGGCCGAGTTCCGGCCGGAGGTGATCTACGAACGCTACAACCTTTTGTTCCTCTCCGGCGCGCTGCTGGCCAAGCGGCGCAAGCTGCCCTTCCTGGTCGAGGTCAACGCGCCGCTCGCCGAGGAACGCAGCCGCTTCGGCAACCTCCGCCTGCACCGGCTGGCGCGCTGGTCGGAGCGCTTCGTCTGGCGCGCCGGCAGCCGCGTGCTGCCGGTGACCGCGGTGCTGGCTGGGCATGTCGCCGCCGCCGGCGTGCCGCCCGCCCGCATCGCCGTGGTGCCGAACGGGATCGACCTCGAGGAATTCGCCGAAAGCCGGCCGGATGCGCCGCACGATCCGCTGACGCTCGGCTTCGTCGGCTTCGTCCGGGACTGGCATGGGCTGGATGGCGTGGTCCGCGCCATCGCCGCCTGGCAGGGCAGCCCGCGCCTGGCGCTGCTGGTGGTGGGCGAGGGACCGGCGCGGCCGGGGCTGGAGGCGCTTGCCGCCGAACTCGGCATCGCCGACCGGGTGCGCTTCACCGGCCTTGCCGAACGGCATGCCATCCCGGGCCATGTCGCCCTGTTCGATGTGGCGCTGCAGCCGGCGGCGGTCGCCTATGCCTCGCCGCTGAAGGTCTTCGAATACATGGCCGCCGGCCGGGCCATCGTCGCCCCCGACCAG
>JAQGIA010000273.1 GCA_028291445.1 Belnapia sp. | reverse complement strand
CTTTCGGTCGGCTCGACCATCAAGGTGCCGGAAACCGGCCAGGACATGGTCGGCGCGTGATAGCCGTAGTCCTGCAGGCGCTTGGCGATATCCTCGACCATGACGCCGCCGCCCTGCTGGAAGCCGCGGCAATCGAGGATGCATTCATGCGCCACCATGCCCGCCGCATGCCCCTTGGGCAGGCCGCGATACAGCACCGGATAGTGCTGCTCCAGCCGCTTCGCCATGTAGTTGGCGGACAGGATCGCTACCTGGGTCGCCCGGGTCAGGCCCGCCGCGCCCATCATGCGGATATAGGCGTAGCTGATCGGCAGGATGGCGGCGCTGCCGAAGGGCGCCGAGGAGACCGGGCCATAGCCGGTCGCCGGGCCGGCGCCGCGGTGGAAGGGATGGTTCGGCAGATGCGGCGCCAGATGCGCGGCAACGCCGATCGGGCCGACGCCGGGGCCGCCGCCGCCATGCGGGATGCAGAAGGTCTTGTGCAGGTTCAGGTGGCAGACATCGGCGCCGATGGCGGCGGGCGAGGTCAGGCCGACCTGGGCATTCATGTTGGCGCCATCCATGTACACCTGCCCGCCATGGCGATGGACCAGGGTGCAGATGTCCTTGATGGCTTCCTCGAAGACGCCATGGGTGCTGGGATAGGTGATCATCAGCGCCGCCAGCCGGTCGGCGTGCTGCGCGGCCTTGGCCTCGAGGTCGGCCAGATCGACGTTGCCGTCGCGGTCGCAGCCGACCACCACAACCTGCATCCCCGCCATGACGGCGCTGGCCGGGTTGGTGCCATGCGCGCTGCTGGGGATGAGGCAGACGTCGCGCTGCGCATTGCCCGCCGCCCGGTGCCAGGCGCGGATGGCCAGTAGCCCGGCATACTCGCCCTGGCTGCCGGCATTGGGCTGCAGGGAGACGGCGGCGAAGCCGGTGACGGCGCAGAGCCAGGATTCGAGCTGCTTGATCAGCGTGAGGTAGCCCTGCGCCTGATCTTCCGGGACGAAGGGATGGATATCGGCAAAACCGGTGAAGGTGATGGGGATCATCTCCGCCGTCGCGTTCAGCTTCATCGTGCAGGAGCCCAGCGGGATCATGCTGCGGTTCAGCGCGACATCCTTGTCCTCCAGCCGCTTCAGGTAACGCAGCATGGCATGTTCGGAATGGTGGCTGCGGAAGACCTCGGCGGTGAGGTAGGGCGTGCGGCGGGCGAGCACCTCCGGCAGGCTGGCAGGCGGCGCGAGCGTATCCAGCGCGCCGCCGCCGAGCAATTCCACCAGCGCGGCGAGGTCGCCGCGCGTCACGGTCTCGTCGAGGGCGATGGAGACGCAGCCGGCATCGACCCGCCAGAGGTTGAAGCCCCGCGCCACGGCGCCGGCCATCAGCGCATCGGCCCAGCCTGTTGCGGAGGCGGCGCCCGCCTCGATGGCGATGGTATCGAAGAAGCGGTCATGCCGCAGGGTGAAGCCGCCGCGCCGTGCGGCCTCGGCCAGCAGCCGGGCCTGGAGGTTCACCCGGCGGGCGATGCGCGCCAGCCCTTCCGGCCCGTGCCAGACCGCATACATCCCGGCCATGACGGCGAGCAGCACCTGGGCGGTGCAGATGTTGGAGGTCGCCTTCTCCCGGCGGATATGCTGCTCGCGCGTCTGCAGCGCCAGGCGCAGCGCGGGATTGCCGGCGGCATCCAGCGAGACGCCGACCAGGCGGCCCGGCAGCATGCGCTTCAGCGCATCCTTCACCGCCATGTAGGCGGCATGCGGCCCGCCATAGCCGAGCGGTACGCCGAAGCGCTGGGTGCTGCCGATGACCACATCGGCGCCCATCTCCCCGGGCGGGGTCAGCAGGCAGAGCGAGAGCGGGTCGGCGGCGACGATGGCGAGCGCCCCGGCGGCATGGGCGGCGGCGATCTCCGGCGCCAGGTCGCGGACCTCGCCGGTGGTGCCTGGGTAGTTCCAAAGCACCGCGAATGGCTTTTTTTCGCCAGCCATGGCGGACAGGTCGGCTGGCGCTACCACCAGCACCGTCAGGCCCACCGGCTCGGCCCGGGTGCGGACCACGGCGAGGGTCTGCGGATGCAGGTCGGCGGCGACCAGCAGCGTATGCGACTTCCCCTTGTGCGCCGCATGGGCCAACGCCACGGCCTCGGCGGCGGCGGTGCCCTCATCGAGCAGCGAGGCATTGGCGATCGGCAGGCCGGCGAGTTCGGCCACCATGGTCTGGAAATTCACCAGGGCTTCGAGCCGGCCCTGGGCGATCTCGGCCTGGTAGGGGGTATAGGCGGTGTACCAGCCGGGATTCTCCAGCACGTTCCGCAGGATCACCGGGGGCGTATGGGTGCCGTGATAGCCGAGGCCGATCAGCGACTTCAGCCGCTGGTTCCGCTCGGCCAGGGCGCGGAGTTCGGCGATGGCCTCGGCCTCGGTCGCCGGCGGCGGCAGGGCAGACAGATCGGCCTGGCGGATGCTGGCCGGCACGGTGCGGGCGGCCATCTCCTCCAGGCTGGCGGCACCCACCACCTCCAGCATGGCGGCGATGTCGTCCGGGCCAGGGCCGATGTGGCGACGGGCGAATTCGGCGCCATCCTCCAGCGCGGCAAGCTGCTCCAGCACGTTCAAGACTGGCTCTCCACGAAGGCGGCATAGGCGGCTTCGTCCAGCAACGCGGCGATGGCGGCGGGATCGGCGGCCTCGATCTTGAAAAACCAGCCCGCGCCGGTCGGCTCGCGGTTGATCAGGCCGGGGTCGTCGGTCAGCGCGGCATTGACCTCGACGATGCGCCCGGCGATCGGGGCATAGACGTCGGAGGCGGCCTTGACGCTTTCGACCACGGCGATGGACTCGCCGGCGGCGACCTCGCGGCCGACCTCGGGCAGGTCGACGAAGACCACGTCGCCGAGGGCGTTCTGGGCATGATCGGTGATCCCGATCGTGGCGGCGTCACCTTCGGCCCGGACCCATTCGTGATCCTGGGTATACTTCATCTCTGGCATGGGAAGGGTCCTTACCGGGCGTAGCGGTGGGGGATGAAGGGCATCGGGACGACGCGGGCGGCGAGCGGCTTGCCCCGCACCAGCAATTCGAGCGCGGCGCCATCGGCCGCCTGGTCGCGGGCGACATAGCCCATGGCCATGGGACCGCCGAGCGAGGGGCCGAAGCCGCCGGAGGTGATCTCGCCGATAAGCCCGCCGCCGGGCGCATGGATCGGCGTATGGCCGCGGGCCGGCTGGCGCCCCTCCGGCTTCAAGCCGATGCGGAGCCGCCCCGGGCCATCGGCCAATTCCGCCCGTACCCGCTCGGCCCCGGGGAAGTCCCAGGCCATGCGGCGGCGCTTGCCGATGGACCAGACCAGCGCGGCCTCGACCGGGCTGGTGGTCTCGTCGATGTCGGATCCATAGAGGCAAAGCCCAGCTTCCAGCCGCAGCGAATCGCGGGCACCGAGGCCGGCGGGCATCACGCCGGGCAAGGCCAGCAGGGATTTGGCCAGGGCTTCGGCCTGCTCGGCGGGGGCGCTGATCTCCCAGCCATCCTCCCCGGTATAGCCGCTGCGGCTGGCGAGGATGGGCACCCCGGCCACCTCGGCCGCGGCGATCCCCATGAAGCTTAGCGCGGTCAGCGCCGGGGCGATGGGGGCCAGGGCAGCCGCGGCGCCCGGCCCCTGCAAGGCCAGCAGGGCGCGGTCCGGCAGGCGGTTCAGCCGCACCCCGGCCGGCAGCACCGATTCGACGAGGGCGAAATCCGCATGCTTGCGGCTGGCATTGACCACGAGGAACAGCCGGTCGCCGAGGTTGGCCACCATGAAATCGTCGAAGATGCCGCCCGTGGGGGTCATCAGCAGGCCGTAGCGCTGGCGGCCCGGCTTCAGCGCCTGGACATCGGCGGGGGTGACGCGTTCCAGCGCCGCCGCCGCCCCCTCGCCGACCAATTCGGCCTGGCCCATGTGGGAGACGTCGAACAGCCCGGCCGCGGCGCGGACATGCAGGTGTTCGGTCAGGATTCCGGCGGGGTATTGCACCGGCATGGCATAGCCGGCGAAGGGCACCATCCGGCCCCCCAGCGCGCGATGCAGCCCACCCAATGGTGTCTCGATCAGCGATTCTTGTTCGGCCACGGGTCCCCCGACCGCATCCGCGGCGTGAGTTGAAGTCCGTGGCCCCCCTCTGTCCGGTGGACCTGAGAGATTCGGCTGCGGCTTTGGCCGGGCCTTACTCCTTCGGTGCCGAT
>JAQGIA010000242.1 GCA_028291445.1 Belnapia sp. | reverse complement strand
GGCCTTCCAGATCTGGCGAGAGGAGACGTGCGCCCAAATGGCACCATGAACGACAGTATCGTACTGCGTCGCGATCAAACACGTCCCGGCATCTGACGAATTGATAATGCCTTCGCGGCCGTGGATGGCAGTGCTGGAGCTGTCGGACGCGGCGTGGTCGGCTGGCTGCATAGCGGTGTCTCTTCGCTCGTGTCGCGCTCATTGGGCGCTTTGCTGGGCAGAACGCCGGCGGGGAGCAGGCGTTGCGCGGCCTGCCCGCGACGCGGAGGCTGTTGACTGTGGCGACCGGCCCGTCGAGCCTGAATGGCTTCGCCAGCAGCGGCATGGCGGGGTACCGGCGGCGGTCGTCACGCTCGCTCGCCGTAGCCGGTGCTGAGAGCGAAGGGCACCGAGAGCGGTCAGCCGGTCTGCCAGCATCACGGACTGGCCGGCGAAGTTCATGTCGAGCACCGCCGCATCCAGCCCGCCATTGCCGGCGGCGTTCCCAAGCGCTGTGGTTCGCCGGGCGGCCGAAACGAGGTTGGCGCCACGGCGGGCGAAGCCCAGCGCGGTCGCCAACCCATACGCTGGAGGCGTCGGCGACGACCACGGTCGCGTTGCGGAGGTTATGCTTAAAGGCCCGGCTCCTGTCTTGGACGCATTGCGAGTGGCACGCATCAGGCTACCGCTTGGTTCTTGCAAGCCTTGGCGGCCTGCAACTCTGCCGTCGGCGCGATCGCGAGGCGGCCGAGGCAGCGGAGCGGAGCAACGTCGTATCCATGCCGCCGGCAGGCGCCGGGCTGCCCTGCATGCGGCAGCCTGCGCCCGGCACGCAGGGAACGGGAGCGGCAAGCAGGGGTTTGGCTGCCCCTGATCGTCAGGAACGGCACTCCAGTGACCAACCGCCCTACCCATGACACCGGATGGCACAGCGTGCGCAGCCGGGTTTTTCCAGCCGCAGAAGGGTGCGCGGCAGAACCGGGGCCCTGCGCCGAGCCGCCCCGGGTCCTGCGCAGCGTCAGCCCGCGGGCCGTTCCCGCCTGGCCCGGCCGCGCAGCGGGAAGACGTCGACCGGGCCGCCGAGATTCGCGCCAAGCTCGGACAGGTCGCCCGCCTGGGCTTCGCCCGGCGCAATCGGGTTGTCGATGGTGCCGGCCGCCGGATCCTCGCCGCGTTCCTGGCTTATGGCGGGATGTGCCCGCTCCGTCGCGTGGCGAGCATCTGCCGGCGGTGCATTGCCGGGGGAGGTGTCGTGCGTCGTCTCGTCGCTCATCTGCCTGGTATCCCGCTGTAGCAGCCAGGGCAACGCCTGCCGCGGCAGCGTGGTTGCCCCGCGATGGAACCTCGCCAGCCTGCACGATGCTGTCCCAGCAGGTAGGCCAATGGTCCCGGCAGGGTGCGAGTGCCGCCGGAGGTGGAAAGGCCTTAAGGACGGGGCCGCGGATTCTGGCGGCCTGCCGTCGCGGCGCCTGCCGCCGATGCCGGAGTTGCGCGGCAGACCGCGCTTGGGTCCACCAGCGCATCAGCCCGCTGGGCCGTCGCCCCATCCGCCGGCGCCGCGCCCGCGGGCAGCAGTATGTTCAACACGGCGGCCCTGACCGCGGCGAAGCCCTGGCTGCCACGCATCAGCTCGATCTCACCGCGCTGCGCGTGGCGGATGGCGTGCGACATCAGCCGCAGCCGGACATCGCCGGCCTCGCGGATCGCCGCGTTGGCCATCGCGATCGCACCCTGGTGGTGGGTGGTCATTGCGGCGATGAAGCTGGCATCGAAGGCGCCGGCTTCGGCCTGCCGCAGCGCCTCCAGTTCCGCCGCCGGGATCATGCCGGGCATGGCGGCGTGATCCTTGGCCGTCGCAGGCGGCAGGGCGCCGCCGAACCAGCTGCGCCACCACTGGTCGAAGATGGCGACCTCGCTCTTCTGCTCGGCCGCCATCAACCGCGCCAGGGCCCGCAGATGTGGATCCTGCACCCGCTCGGCGGCGAGCAGGGCAAGATCGATCCCCTGACCGTGATGCGCGGCCATGCGCCGCATATAGGCCTAGTCGAAGGCGAGATTCCCGCCCAGGTGCGGCGGCTCCTTCCCCTGCCAGCCGAGGAAGGCGAGCACGCCGAGAGCGGCAAGGCCCGCCACCGCCAACCCGCCCCAGGCCCGAGCGAAGCGCCGGGTCCGTGGCGATGGCGACCGCCCCGCCATCCAGTCCCGCAGCCAGGGGAAGAGCGGGTAGAGCGAGGCCGAGGTGAGGTGTACCAGCAGCCCGATCCAGTACGCCTGGTTGAGGGTGAAGATTGGCTGCCAGAAGGGCAGGATCGGCACCAGGAACAGCCACTCCGAGGCCGAGGTAAATACCGCCCAGGGCAGCCCGACCAGCAGGATGGTCCCGGGCCGGAGCTGCGCCGTCCAGCGCCCGAGCAGACCGAAGAAGACGACGGTCCAAGAGAAATCGGCCCATTGGTGGAACAGGATGCCGCCGAGGATGATGCCCCAGCCGGGATCCACCTGCAGCATGCCGTCCCGCCCCGGGATGGTCGCCACGATCATCCAGTCCACCACCGCATCGCGCCCGATCCGCGCAGCCAGCAGCTGCGCGACCAGTGTCGAGAAGGTGCTGGTGACAAGGCCGAGCAGCGCCGCGGTGCGCCAGTTGAGCCACGCCTCGGCCCGGTCCATGCGCCCTGCCGGGCGGCGGCTTGCGGCCCGGGTTAGCACGGGTGCACCATCACGATGCCCTCGTCCGGCCTAAGCCGCACCATGCTATTGATCATCCCGCCCGGCCGATCGAGATGGGTCGACAGCAGTACATATGCGCCGGGCGCGAAACCCGCCAGCACCCGCGGATGCCCGCCCAGGTTCAGGGCGATGCACAGCCGCCGGCCGGTCGCCTCGTCGCGTCGTTCATAGGCCAGCACGTCATCTTCATTGATCGCGGTGGAGGCATAGGCGCCGACCGCCAGCGCCGGCTCCGCGTGGCGCAGCGCGAGCAAAGCCCGGTACAGCGACAGCATGGACGACGTATCCCCGACCTGCGCGGCAACGTTCACCGACCGCCAATCCGCGGCGAGCGGCAGCCAGGGCTCGGCGGCAGTGGTGAACCCGGCGCCCGCGCCCGCATCCCACTGCATCGGCGTCCGCACCGGGTCGCGGCCGAGGCCGAGGCCCGGCACGCGCCGCTCCCAGGGGTCCTGCACTTGTGCCGGCGGGATCGGCACGTCGGTCATGCCGATCTCCTCTCCCTGGTAGATGGTCGGCGTGCCGCGGAGCGTCAGCAGCAGCATGGCGGCGACCCGCGCCTGCCGTGGACCCAGCCGGCTGGCTAGGCGTGAGCGGTCGTGGTTACCGAGCACCCAATTCGGCCAGGCCCCAGGCGGCAGCGCCGCCTCGTAGCGCGCGATGAGGGCGGCAATGGCCCTGGCCTCCCATGGCGTCGACAGCAGGTGGAAATTGAAGGGCAACTGGAAGCCGGAGAGCGCGACGCCGTAATAGGTCATCAGCCGGTCGATCGGCAGATAGGCCTCGCCGATCAGCAGGCGCTCGCCCGGGTAGGCATCGGCCACGCGGCGCATGGCGGTGATCGCCTCCTGTACCTCCGGCTGGTCCATCGTATGGGCACGGATCACGCGGCGTGCCGGCGACTGCCCGGGCCGCCACTCGGGGTTGGGCGGGTTGTCGCGCAGTTCCGCAGCCTCGAACAGGTGATGGATGGCATCGACGCGGAAGCCGTCCACGCCGCGCTCCAGCCAGAAGCGCAGCGCCGCCAGCATGGCGTCCCGCAACTGCGGGTTGCGCCAGTTCAGGTCCGGCTGCTCCGGAAGATAGGCGTGGTACCAATACTGGCCGGTCGCCGCGTCCAGCGTCCAGGCGGGGCCGCCGAACTCACTCAGCCAATTGTTGGGCGGGCCGCCATCCGGCGCGGGATCGCGCCAGATGTACCAGTCCCGCTTCCCGCTGTCGCGGGACGCACGGCTTTCGACGAACCAAGGGTGCCGGTCCGAGCTGTGGTTCGGCACGTAATCGAGGATGACGCGCAGGCCGCGGGCATGCGCTGCGGCGATCAGCCGGTCGAAATCGGCCAGCGTGCCGAAGACCGGGTCGATGCCGGTGTAGTCCGCGACGTCATAGCCGAAATCCGCCATGGGCGAGGGATAGATGGGCGAAATCCAGACCGCGTCCACGCCCAGCGCCACCAGGTGATCGAGCCGCGCCAGCAGGCCGGGCAGGTCGCCCACGCCATCGCCGTTCGAGTCCTGGAAGGAGCGCGGATAGACCTGGTAGATCACTCCGCTCTGCCACCAGGCGTGACCCTTGCCCGCCATGGTCACGCTCGATCGCCGCCCAGGGTGCAGCGGCGGGTATCGCCGGAGGCAGGTTCCAAGTCCGCCCTGCCGGCCGGCGGTCCGTCCCTGCCGAAAATGGCTGCCGTGATCACCGCGAATCCTTTCCCGTCACCGCATGTCCCGCGGCAACCGAAGGCGATGCCATAGGTTCCCATTCTGCTTGCCATGAGGTGACCATGACTTCGCTGCCGCGCATTGGCTTCCACGCCTCGCATGAGCAATTCCCGCCTTCCGAGCTGCTCGCCCTCGCCAGCCAAGCCGAAGCTGCCGGCTTCGACTGTGCGATGTCGTCCGATCATTTCCGTCCCTGGGGAAAGGCGCAGGGGCATTCGGGATATGCCTGGTCCTGGCTCGGCGCGGCGCTGGCCAGGACGCGCCTGCCGATGGGCGTCATCTCGGCCCCGGGCTATCGTTATCATCCCGCCATCATCGCCCAAGGCGCGGCGACGCTGGCCGAAATGTTTCCCGGCCGCTTCTGGCTGGCCCTCGGCAGCGGCCAAAGGCTGAACGAGGACATCACCGGCCTTGCCTGGCCGGAGAAAGCCGAGCGCGACGCCCGCCTCCACGAATGCGCCGATATCATCCGCGCACTGCTGGCTGGCGAGACCGTCTCGCATCACGGCCGGGTCACGGTGGTGGATGCGAAGCTCTACAGCCGGCCGTCCCAACCGGTGCCACTGCTCGGTGCCGCGGTGACGGAGGCGACGGCAGAGGCGGTTGGCGCCTGGGCGGATGGACTGCTGACGACCTCCGCCGAACCCAAGCAGATGCGCAAGGTGATCGCGGCCTTCCGGCGTGGCGGCGGCAGGGGCAAGCGGCTGGTGGCCCAGGTTGCGCTGAACTGGGCGCCGACCGAAGCCGAAGCGCTCTCGGGTGCGCATGAGCAGTGGCGCACCAATGTCCTCGGCGGCGAAGTGAACTGGGAGCTTCGCAGGCCGGAGGACTTCGATACCGCCACGCGCTTCGTCCGTCCCGAAGACATGCGCCAATCCGTTTGGGTTTCCGCCGATCCCGGATGGCATGCCGCCCGCATCGCCGAACTGATCGAGCTCGGCTTCGAGGAGATCCAATTGCACCAGGTCGGCCGCAACCAGCAGGCCTTCATTGATACTTTCGGTGAACGCGTTCTGCCGGCGCTGCGGCGATGAGCGGGCCGCCGCGCCTGATGTGGGCAGCCGGCGCCAAGCTAGGCGAAGCCGCGCTCTGGGACGACCGCATCGCATGCCTCTGGTGGGTCGATGTTCAGAGCCGCCGCCTGTACCGCATGAACGAGGCGGGCGGGGAGCGCGCCTCCTGGGACCTGCCGCATGTGCCGGGCCATGTCGCGCTTACCGACGATCCCGAGAGGCTGATCCTGGGCTTGCAGCCAGGCCACTTCCTGTTCGAGCCACGGCAAGGGCGGCTCGAGGCACTGGCGGTGCCGCAGGGACATTCGCCGCGGCACCGGCTCAACGACGGCAAAGTGGATGCGGCGGGCCGCCTCTGGTTCGGCACCATGCATGAGGCGGAGCAGGAGGCCGAAGGGGCGTTGCATTGGCTGGACCCGGGGTCGGAGGCAACACGTGTCGCCGGCCCCTTCACCATTCCCAATGGTCCTGCCTTCACCGCGGATGGCGCCGTCATGTATCTGGCGGATAGCCCGGCCCGGGTGGTGCTGGCCTTCGACATGGAGGCCGGCCGACCCATCCGGCGGCGCGAGTTCCTGCGCCTGAAGGAGGATGCCGGCTTCCCCGACGGTATGACCGTCGACGCCGAGGGAGGCCTCTGGGTTGCCCATTGGGACGGCAGCCGGGTCTCTCAATTTAACCCGGACGGAAGCCTAGCCTGCAGCATCCGCCTGCCGGTGGCTCAGGTGACCAGTTGCACCTTTGGTGGCGCCGATCTGCACACGCTGTTCGTCACCACGGCCGGTGGGTCCGGGCACCCCGGTGGGGGGCCTGCCGGAGGGGTATTCGCCATCCGCACCAAAGCCTGCGGCCTGCGCGCGGGGCGGATTA
>JAQGIA010000230.1 GCA_028291445.1 Belnapia sp. | reverse complement strand
AGCGTGGCAGCGGCGGCCCTGCCCCGCAGCGTGGCAGCGGCGGCCCTGCCCCGCAGCGGCGCGGCGTTGCCCGGGCCCGCCCCGGTTGATCTTCCGGCACTGCGCGCTCAGATGCGTGAGGTGGCCGAAACGGTCCGCACGATCTTCGAGCGGCGGGTCGGGGCCTTGGGGCAATTCGGGGGATTGGCATGAGCGGGACGACAGGACCGGCCGAGGGCGCGCCGGCGCCGGATTTCAACATGCCGGCCAGCGGCGGCAGGACGGTGTCGCTCGCCGGGCTGAAAGGCGCGCCCTTCCTGCTGTATTTCTACCCCAAGGCGGATACGCCGGGCTGCACCAAGCAGGCCTGCGGCATCCAGGAAGCCCTGCCGCAGCTCGGCAAGCTCGGGCTGACGGTGATCGGGGTGAGCCCGGACAAGCTGCCGCCGATCGAGAAATTCGCCGCGAAATTCGGCCTGGAATTCCCGCTCGCTTCCGATGTGGATCATGCGGTGGCCGGCGCCTATGGCACCTGGGTCGAGAAATCCATGTACGGCAAGACCTACATGGGCATGGAGCGCAGCAGCTTCCTGGTGGCAGCGGACGGGACCATCGCCAGGATCTGGCGCAAGGTGAAGCCTGAGGCGCATGCGGCGGAGGTGCTGAAGGCGGCGGCGGCGCTGGGTTAGCTCAGCGGCCGGGCGGCTTGGCAAGGGGGCGGAAATCCTCGGTCGCCACGTCGCGGCCGAACTGGCCACGGTCGGGCGGCAGCGGCCCGGGGTGGTTGTTCGGCGCGGTCGGCTGGTCCATCGGCGCCGCCGGCATGCCCGGGTCAACCGTACCCGGGCCGTCCTCGCGCGGCAGCGCCCGCTCGGCCGGGCAGGAGCAGACATAGCTGCCGTCCGCCAGCAGGTTCGGCATGGTGACCTGCTCGCAATGCGGGCATTGCACGGCGTCGAGGCGCGGGGAACCGGGCTGGGTGTCGCTCATGCCGGCTCAAAGCGACGCCGGGACCGCCGGTTCCGCCGGTTCAGTTGATCTGCGACAGATCCTCGGCCAGCACGACGATCTGGATGGCATAGGAAACCTCGCCATCCTCGGTGTCGCGATGGACCGTGCCGACGAATTCGGTGCCGACGAACAGCTCGACCGAGGCGTTCTTCCGCTGCGGCGTGTTCAGCTTGATCCGGTCGTTGCCCAGCAGCCGGCGGAGATGCGCCTGCACCGCGGCGAGTTCGGCTGGGGTCATGGGTCGGGGTCCTGCAACATGATAGGGGCGGTGGCATAGCGGGGTGGGGGGCCAGAGGCTACCCCAATCCGAGGCTAACCCGATCCGAGGCTACCCCAATCGCCAAAGCCCGGCCTGATCAAACGCCGCCCCGGCACTAAGCCTGGGACGCTGCTTCAAGCCTGGGACGCTGCTTCCTCCGGCGTCAGCAGGCGCAGCGAAAGGGCGTGCAGCCCACCGGCGAATTCCGCCGCCAGCAGCGCATGCACCGCGCGCGAACGGGCCAGCCGGCCCATGCCGGCGAAATCCGGGGTGACGACGGCAAGGCTGTAATGCGTCTCGCCGCCCGGTGCCGCTCCGGCATGGCCGGCGTGACGATGGCTGTCGTCCTGCACCTCGACCTGTGCGGCCGCAAAGGCGGCTTCCAGGAGCTGGCGGATGCGGTCGGCCCGCGATGCGCTCGGAGAAGGTTCCATTCCCGCCTTGTCGGGGGTTTCGCCGGCGTTGCCAAGCCTCGCTGCCGCGGGAGACCGCCTGAGGGCCGGGTCTGCCGGGTTTCCCCGCCGGCTGTCGCCCATTGCCTTGCGCACCAGCCTTGCACCCCGCCTTGCACACCCCGCCTTGCACACCCCTTGGGGCACGCCCATAAATCGGGGATGCCCCCCAGACGTGGCGCCACTCCCGATCCTCAGAGCCCCGCGCGCCCCTGCGATGCGCCCGGCTGCGAGGCCAATGGCGAGTTCCGCGCTCCGAAATCCCGCGACAGCCTGAACGAATACCGTTGGTTCTGCCTGCCCCATATCCGCGAATTCAACTCGTCCTGGGATTATTACAAGGGCATGGGACCGGCGCAGATCGAAGCCAATCTACGGCATGACACCGCCTGGCAGCGGCCGACCTGGCCGCTCGGACGGCTCGGCGGCGGGCATCGCTTCAGCGAGGAATTGCTGAAGGACCCGCTGGGGCTGCTCTATGCGACCCCCTTGCATGCGCGGCGGACCAGGCCGGTCGAGAAGCCGGTGGCGCCACCTGAACTGCGGGCGGCGCTGGACGTTCTCGGTCTGGAGTGGCCACTCGACCAGGCCGCCCTCAGGGGCCGCTACCATGCCCTTGCCAAGCAGCTCCACCCGGATGTCAATGGCAGTGACCGCAGTGCGGAAGACCGGCTGAAGGATGTCAACCGCGCCTATAGCCTGCTGCGCCGGCGGGTCGGTACGACCAATGGTGCGGAGGCGGCGCAGGCGAGCGCCGCGGGCTGATGTTGAGGCCGGTTTGGAAAACGCCCCGATGCGGGTAGCCTGCCGCGCCTGCCTGTCCTAGTCTTTCATTCAAGAACCTGAGCGGATGCCGATGACCAAGGTCGCCAACCTCGCCGAAATCCGACCCACCTCGG
>JAQGIA010000216.1 GCA_028291445.1 Belnapia sp. | reverse complement strand
ACCCGCTGGTGCTGGCCAAGCAGGTGGCGACGCTCGATGCGATGAGCGGCGGGCGGATCGAGCTCGGCATCGGCGTCGGCTGGCTGCGCGAGGAATTCGAGGCGCTGGGCGTACCCTTCGAGAAGCGTGGCAAGCGGGCGGATGAATATGTCGCGGCGATGCGGGCGCTCTGGGCCGGGGACAGCGCCAGCCATGCCGGAGAATTCGTCAACTTCACCGGTATCAACTGCAATCCGAAGCCGGTGGCCGGCAGCGTGCCGATCATCGTCGGCGGCAGCACCGAGGTGGCGGCGAAGCGGGCGGGTCGGCTGGGCGACGGGTTCTTTCCCTCCATCGGCTCGCAGACCGATATCCTGCCACTGTTCGACGTGGTCCGGCGTGCCGCCACCGCGGCCGGGCGGGACCCGACGGCGATCGAATTCCTCACCGGTTGCCCGGATGCGCTGCCGCAACCCGGCAAGGATGCGCGGGCGGCGGTGGAGGCGCGGCGGGTGGCGGGCGTCGGCCGGGTGGTGCTGCCGTTGACCGCCTTCCTACCGGATATCGAGGAGAGCCTGCCGCGCTTCGGCGAGACGGTGATCCGCGCCTTCTGCTGAAGCCTACATCTTCTTGCCGATGGTCCAGCCGCCATCCACCGGCAGGACGCTGCCGGTCAGGAACCCGTTCGCCGCATCGGCCAGGAACAGGATGGCGGCGGCGATCTCGGCGGGTTCCGCCCAGCGCCCGAGCGCATGGATGTCGCGGATGGTCTGCGCCATCTCGGGGTCCTGGAAATAGCGCTCGGTCATTGGCGTACGGACCACGCCGGGCGCCACGGCATTGACCCGGATGCCCTTGGCGCCGAGTTCGAGCGCCATCTGCTTGGTGAGCCCGACGACGCCGTGCTTCGAGGCGGTATAGGCGGCCCGGTTGGGGGCGGCCATCAGCCCCAGGGTCGAGGCCAGGTTCACGATGCGCCCCGGCCGGTCCAGCGCCACCAGCCGCCGGCCGAAGGCCTGGCTCGGCAGGAAGGTGCCGGAGAGGTTCACGCTGATAACCCGCTGCCATTCCTCGAAGCTGAGGTCGAGGACCGGGACGATTTCCCGGATACCGGCGGAGTTCACCAGCACGTCGAGCCGGCCGAGCGCGGTCTCCGCCGCGGCGACGAATTCGGTGGCGGAGGCAGGGTTGGTGACATCGAGGCGGAAGGCATGCGCCTCCCCGCCGGATCGGCGGATGGTCGCGGCGGTGGTCTCGGCATTGGCCAGGTCGAGGTCGCCGATGGCGATGCGGGCGCCCTCGCGCGCTGCGCCGTAGCAGACCTCCTGGCCGATGCCGCTGCCGCCGCCGGTCACGAGCACGGCCTGGTCCTGGAAGCGCATGGGTTTCCTCCTCGATTTTGCGGCAAGGCTAGGGGCTGGGCAGGGGGAGCGCAACTTGACGCAACGGTGGCGCTGGCCGCTGAATCCGGGCGGAACGTTCAGCCCTCCGGGAGAACCGGGGCGCCGCAAGGGAGATATCGCCATGTCCGCAGCGCCGTCGCGCCGCAGCCTGCTAGGCATGCTCGGCCCCAGTCTGGTCACGAGCATCCTGGCCGCTCCCGCACTTGGCCAAGGCACCTGGCCCAACCGGCCGATCCGCATCGTGGTGCCCTCCGTCACCGGCGGCTTCGACAATTACGCACGGCTGATGGCGCCGCGGCTGACGGAGCTGCTCGGCCAGCCGGTGGTGATCGAGAACAAGCCGGGCGCCAATGGCAATATCGGCATGCAGGACATCCAGCGGGCAGCGCCGGATGGGCATAGCCTGCTGTTCGGCGCGGTCGGCTCGCTCTCGATCAATGTCAGCGTCTATCGCGGCATGCCGCTGGACCCGGTGGATGACCTCGCGGCCGTCGCCTGCCCGGTCACCTCGCCCATGGTCTGGGTGGCCAATCCCGAGAGCGGGCCGCGCAGCCTGGGCGAGTTGGTCGAGCGGGCGCGGGCGGCGCCCGGCAAGCTCGACTACGCGCTGCCGAGCGCCGGCACGATCAACCACCTGATCGTCGAGGGCTTCAAGCTGCGGCATGGGCTGGACCTGCCGGCCGTGCCCTATCGCGGCACGCCACCGGCGCAGCTCGACGTGGTCGCCGGCCGGGTGCCGGTGATGGTGGACAGTCTGGGGGCTGGCTGGGGCCATATCAGCGCCGGGCGGCTGCGGCCGCTGGCCGTCACCTCCCGCGAGCGGTCGCCGCGCGCGCCGGAGGTGGCGACGGCGATCGAGCTGGGGCTGGACCAGACGGATTACGTCGCCTGGTACGCATTCATGGCCCCGAAGGCGACGCCCCCGGAGCTCATCGCCCGGCTGAACACGGCCATCAACCAAGTGGCGCAGGAGGAAGCCTATGCTGGCCGGCTGCGGGAGATGGGGGCAGGAACGCTGCTGCTGACGCCGGCCGCGCAACTCGGCTTCATGCAGGCCGAGCGGCGGAAATGGGGCGATATCGCCCGGGCGGCGAAGGTGGAGGTGGTCTAGCTACGCCGCCGCAGCCGATGCCACAGGGCGAGGCTCGCGTCATAGGGAATGGCCGGCACCTCCCGCAATCGCCAGTACCATCGCTGCGTCCAGCCGGCGCCACGGGCCGAGCCGCCGATCGGCACCGGCCGCGCCGGCAAGCCGAGCAGCCGCAGCACCAGCAGGCAGCGCGGCAGGTGGAAGCGGCTGGTGGCGGCATAGACCGGACCCGATTGGCCGAGGCTTCGCAGCAGGGCGACGCAGGCCCGGGCCGATGACAGGGTATCCGTTCCGGTCGGCTCCTCCCGGATCTGCTCCGGCGGCACGCCAAGCTCGTGCAGCAACGCCGCCATGACCGCGCTTTCGGCAGCGCCGAAGCGGCCCTTGGCGCCGGTCGGGACATAGAGCGGGGCACCAAGCCGGGCGCCGAGCCGGGCCGCCGCTTCCACCCGGCGCCGCAGCGTGGGGCTGGCGCTGCCATCCGGGCGAACGGCGGCGCCGAAGATGATGATCGCGGGTTTCAAGCGGGGGCGGTGATCAGCAATCGGTTCATTGCTTCCATGCTGCGCCGCAGGGTGGCCAGATCCCGCCAGAACGCCTCACGGGAGACGCCGTTCGCCGCCAGCTCGTCGGCAATGGCGCCGAAGGAGCGGCGGCCATCGACCCGTTGCAGGATGGCGCCGGCCAGGCGCGGCAGCGGCAGGTTCACCCGCAGCCCGTCGAAGGTCACGGGGATGGTACCATCGCGCGGCAGGCCTCGGGCCAGGGCGGCGCCATCCATCTCCCGCAGGGTCGGGATGGCCTCGGGGTCGTCCCAGGGAGGCGTATTCTCCGGCGCATCGGCCCGGACGCAATAGACGATGTGGATGCCCATGTTGCCGGTGACGGCCTCGGCCAGGGCGGCACGCTCCAAAGGACTCATGGCTGCGGTGCGGGCGCGCAGCCGCGGATCGGCGAGATAGCTGTCCGGATCGTAGCGCACCGGCTCGACCCAGCAGGCGATGCGCAGCCCGGCCGCGGCGACCAGCGCACCGAGCTGCGGCACGGTGAAAGCGGCGTCCCGCGGGTTTAGCAGCAGGTCATAGATTCCGGCATCGCCGCCGGAGATATGGTCGGTCAGCCAGGGATTGCGCTTCAGCCAGGCGGTCTCGGGCGTCTGGCGCCAGAGCCGGCGAGCGATATCGACGCGGGCGGCGGGCGGCTCCTCGGCCGGGGCCAGCCGGCGCAAGGCATCCTGCAGCATATAGACCCCGGTGCGGCCATGCGGGGCATAGACCATCAGCCCAAGGCCGCCGCCAGGCGCCAGTACCGAGACCAGCGACCGCAGCCCGGCCAGCGGGTCCGGCAAGTGATGCAGCACGCCGCAGCAGTCGATGTAGTCGAAGGGGCCGAGGCCCGAGCCGGCCAGTTCGAGCAGGGAACCGGTCTCGAAACGGATATTGTCGAGCTTGCGGACGATGGCGCGCGCTTCGGCGATCTTTCGGGCGGCACCGCTGCGGTCCAGCCAGGTGACCGAGCCGGGCCGCTCGGCCCAGGCCATCTGCTGGGCCAGCATGAGGGTGCCGTCGCCGGTGCCGCCGCCGGCGACCAGGGCCCGCAAAGGCTGGCTGGCAGGGCGGCGGGCGCCAAAGATCCAATGGTCGATCTCGCGCAGATGGCTAGGGCTGCCGATGATCAGCCGCCTGGCCTCGTCCCGCGGGTCGCGGGCGGGGTAGGGCAAGGCCTCGTATTGGGCGGCGAGGTGATGATCGGCGCTGTCGGTCATGGCTGGGGTGCATAAGACGGGTGGGGGTTCACGACCAGCCCGGTTGCTGGCGGGGCCAGGGGCACGTATTGAGCGGTCATGCGCCTGCTTCCTCGCCTGGCTCTTCTCTCCGCCGTCCTGATCGCCCCGGCTGTCTCCGCGCAGCAGCAACAGGCGCGCCCGCGCAAGCTGGGCGATTTCCAGTCCTGGATCGCCGCCACCTATATGGAGGGCGGGCAGAAGGTCTGTTACGCCTTCGCCAAGGCCAGCCGCAGCGAGGGTCCGGCCCGCCAGGGCGTGCTGCTGACCGTGACCCATCGGCCCAATGGGCGGGACACCGTCACCATGTCCGCCGGCTATACCTATCCGCGCAACGCGGAGGTGGTGTCGACGGTCAGCGCCAACGAGATGCCTTTCTATACCGCCGGCTCCACCGCCGCGGCCCGGGACGGCGCCGCGGTGGTGCGTGCCTTCCGCAACGGCCGGGAGGCGGTGCTGCGCGGTCCGGGCGCCAATGGCCGGGGAATGGTCTCCGATATCTTCCCGCTGGCCGGCTTCAGCGGCGCCTATGAGGCCATTAGCAAGGAATGCCCGCCAGCCGGGGGGACCCGGCGATGAGCGAGTTGACGGTGGCCGAACGCGACCGGGTCCTGGCCAAATCCGCTCTGTTCAACCCGCCCGAGGCGACGCTGGCCGATGGCCGGCGCGAATTGGTCGGGCTGACGCGGGAGGAACTGGTCGCCGAACTGGCAACGCTCGGCGAGAAGCCGTTCCGCGCCAAGCAGCTCTGGCACTGGATCTACCACCAGGGGGCCACCGATTTCGCCCGGATGACCAGCATCGCCGGGCCGCTGCGGGACCGCCTGGCGGAACGCTTTGTGATCGGCCGGCCGGAGGCCGCGACGGTACAGACCAGCGCCGACGAAACCCGTAAATTCCTGTTCCGCTACCGCGATGGGCAGGAGGTGGAGACGGTCTATATCCCGGACCGCAATGCCGACCGGGGCGCGGTCTGCATCAGCACCCAGGTCGGTTGCACCCTCTCCTGCCGCTTTTGCCATACCGGGACCCAGAAGCTGGTCCGTAACCTCGGCGCCGCCGAGATCGTCGGCCAGTTCATGGCGGCACGCGACAGCTATGGCGAATGGCCCAGCCCGAAGGACGACCAGCCCCGGCTGCTATCCACCATCGTGGTCATGGGCATGGGTGAGCCGCTGTATAACTACGAAAACACTGCCAAGGCGCTGCGGATCATCATGGATGGCGAGGGCATCGGCCTCTCGCGCCGGCGGATCACGTTGAGCACCTCGGGCGTGGTGCCGATGATGGACCGCTGCGGCGAGGAACTTGGCGTCAACCTCGCCGTGTCGCTGCATGCCGTGACCGACGAGCTGCGCAACGAGATCGTGCCGCTGAACCGGAAATACCCGATCGCCGAGCTGCTGGACGCCTGCCGCCGCTATCCCGGTGCCTCCAACGCGCGGCGGATCACCTTCGAATACGTCATGCTGCGCGGGGTGAACGACAGCGAGGCCGAGGCGCGGGAGCTGGTACGGCTGCTGGCCG
>JAQGIA010000172.1 GCA_028291445.1 Belnapia sp. | reverse complement strand
GCGGTTGCGCTCGGCCTGGGAGAGTTCGCCCGAGAGCGCCACGGCGGCGAAGCCGCGTTCGGCGAGGTTGCCGTGCAGCCGCGTGACGGTGGCACGGGTGCGGCAGAAGACCAGGGCGGAGCGGGCCTCGAAGAAGCGCAGGCAATTGACCACCGCGCGCTCGATCTCATGCGGGGCGATCAGCAGGCCGCGGTATTCGATGTCGCCGTGCTGGGCGCCCTCGTCGCCGGCGGCGATCCGCAGCGCATCCTTCTGGTAGGTGCGGGCGATGGCGGCGATGCCGTTCGGCACGGTCGCCGAGAACAGGAAGGTGCGGCGCTCGGCCGGGGTGGTCTCGAGAATCGCCTCCAGCTCCTCGCGGAAGCCGAGGTCGAGCATCTCGTCGGCCTCGTCCAGCACCACGGCGCGCAGCGCGGCCGGGCGGAGGTTGCCGCGTTCGAGATGGTCCCGCAGCCGCCCCGGGGTACCGACGACGATATGCGCGCCGCGTTCCAGCGCCCGCCGCTCGGCGATCGGATCGGTGCCGCCGACGCAGGTGACGACGCGGCCACCGGCCTTGGCATAGAGCCAGGCCAGCTCGCCCTGCACCTGCAAGGCAAGCTCGCGGGTCGGCGCCACCACCAGGGCCAGCGGATTGCCGGGGTTGGGCAGGCGGTCGGCGTCGCCCATCAGGGTCTGCGCCATGGCGAGGCCATAGGCGACGGTTTTGCCGGAGCCGGTCTGGGCCGAGACCAGCAGGTCTCGCCCCTCGGTCTCGGGTTCGAGGACGGCGGCCTGCACCGGGGTCGGCTCGGCATAGCCGCGCTCGGCGAGGGCCAGTTGCAGGGGGGCGGGCAGCGAGGGAAAGGGCATGCGGTACTTTACGGACAGATGGCCGGGTCGAGCCTGGCCATGAAGATTAAGCAATAAGTTTCGAGCGGCGCTGCTGGCGCAGCACATCTTCGATCCAGCGGTCGAGTCGGCTGGTTTCGGCCTCGGCCTCGGCGCGCTCGGGATAGGCGCGTTCGAAGCGGAGCGCCAGCCAGCGCCAGGCGACCAGGCGCTTGTGGACCTTCTCGGCCCGTTCCAGCTCCTCCCGCGCGGCCCGTTCGGGCGCCGGCAGGCGGCCGGCCATCGGCGGCGGCACCGGCCGGCCGGCACCATGCTCGATCGCCCAGCGGGCCAGGCGGGAAACGCCGTTGTCCCGCTCATCGACCGGGCATAGCGCGTAGGTCCAGCGGTCCAGCAGGGTGAGGCCGGTGACGCCATCGACCGCGGTGGCGACGGCCATCGCCTGGGTCATGTCGGCCAGGCGGTAATTCGGGTCATCGGTGCGGAGCACGGCGCGCTTGATGCGGGCCAGCACGCCGAACAGGCTGTCCGAACCGATCTCGGCGGCGACGGCGGCGACGATATCGGCATCCGGCTGCACCTGCGGGCGGAGGTCCTCCGGCACGCCGGGGGCGGCGGCCAGCATCATGCGGATGAAATCGGGGCTGCCCCCGCCAGCGAGAACGCTGACGATGCCTTCCTCATGCTGGCCGAAGCGCCCTGCCCGGCCGCCGATCTGCTTCACTTCCTGGCTGTTCAGCTCGCGCCGGCCCTCGCCGTCGAATTTGCGCAAGGTCGAGAAGATGACCCGGCGGATCGGCAGGTTGAGGCCCATGCCGATGGCATCCGTCGCCACCAGCACATCGGCATCGCCGTTGCGGAAGCGGGCGGCCTCGGCGCGGCGGACCTCCGGGCTGAGCGCGCCATAGACCACGGCGACGCGCTTGCCGCGCTTGACCAGCTCAGCGCGCAGGTCGAGCACGTCGCGGCGGGAGAAGGCGACCAGCGCATCGCCGGTCTTCAGGTCGCCCAAGGCCACCGGCTTGCTGGCGGCGGTCAGCGGGTTCTTCCGCTCCAGCTTCACCTCATCCATGTCGTCGTCGCAGAGGCGGGCGATGCGGCGGACCAGGGTCGCGCATTCCGGGGCGCCGAGGACGAAGACCTCGCGGGCGGGGGCGCCCATGATGGCGGCGGTCCAGGCGGCGCCGCGGTCGCGGTCGCCCAGCATCTGCGCCTCGTCGATCATCGCCACGTCCACTGGGTTATGGAAGGGGCACATCTCGACGGTGGCGGCGAGGTGGCGGCTGCCGGGGACCGGCATGCGCTCCTCCCCGGTGGAAAGCGAGGCGGCGACGCCGCGGCTGGCGAGCGCCTCGCGGAATTCATGCGCCAGCAGCCGCAGCGGCGCGAGCGCCATGCCGCTTTCGGCGGTGGAGAGGCGATCGAGCGCGGTGTGGCTTTTTCCCGAATTGGTCGGGCCGGTGACCAGGGTGATGCGGCGGTTCAGCGCCCGGGCGGTGGCGAAATGGCCGGCATAGCGATCGAGCGCGGCGACCCGGGCGACGGCGGCATTGGCGCCGCGGCCGAGCTTCAGCGCCGGGGCGCCAATGCCGTTGCCAGTGCCTGCGCCGGGGCGCTTCTTGATCTCGCGGGTATCGGTTTCGCGCCAGGCGGGGATATTGGCGCGGAGCGCGGTCATCTCGGTGGGATCGAACTCCCACTTCTCCTGGCCGTTGCCGCGGGCCGGGATGCGCCGGGCGACCGGGATCAGCCCGCCGCCGATCCATTTCAGCACCTCCTTGTCGGTGGCGCCGAGCAGGCCGGGCAGCGCGCGGAAATCGACCAGGCTCCGTTCCCAGTCACGCAGCCGCTGGACTTCCTCGCGGCGCTTGGCGCGCGAGGCTGCCTCGGCATCGCGCGCCTCGCGGCGGCGGCGGGATTCGATGGCGCCGACCCGGTCGATGAAGCCGGCGGCAGCCTCGCCGCGCAGGCCGAAGGCGGCGGCCACCTCGCGCGACAGGGCGGCATGGCGATCGGCCGAGAGGGCGCCGCCACCGCTTTCCAGCAGCTCGGCGGCCATGGCCTCCAGCGCCGCCTCGGGGGTCGGGCCGAGGCCGCGCAGCCGGGTGGCGACGGCGGCGTCCAGCGCGGCGAGGAGGACGGCATCCTCCGGTTCGAGCTCGCCGATGGCGGCGGCGGCGGCCTCGGCCTCGTTGCGGCGGATCCAGATGCGACCGGCGCGATTGGCCAGGTCGTTCAGCCGGGCGACCCAGCCACGGCGGCGCAGGTCGACCAGCGCCAGGCGCACCGTCTCGGCATCGGCCGGCATACGGCGTTCGACGCGGCGGATCAGCCCCGGCATCTCGCGCGGGTCGACCGGGAAGCCGGCGGCGAGGATGGCGGCCTCGGCCGGGGAAGCACTGGGGCGGCGGACGGCGAGCATATCAAGCGCCGGATCGGCGGCCAGGCCGGAGCCATCGGGGGCGCCTTCGTATTCGGTCAAATCGTAAACTCCGCAACCGCGGATCGGGTCGCGCAAAAGGACAAAGCCGGGGATCGGACCTGCTGGTGCCCTTCTAGGGGCGGATGGCGCCAATTGGCACCCCATTCGGCCGCATGCCTCATATGGGGGCACCGCAGCCGAATCCCAAGGCCATCGCCATGCCGTTTGCCAGTCGGGATCGGCTCGGTCATCGTGGCTGGAATGAATAGCAGGCAATCGATAGGCCAGGACGCTTGAGCGATCCAGAACGCTTGAGCGATAAAATGCGTGGATCCGGCACAATGCCTGGCGAGCCGCCTCGCCAGGCGCCCAGCATCCCGCTCGGCATCCTGTTCATCTGCCTGGCCGGGCTGCTCTTCCCGGTGATGGGCGGCTTCGCCAAGATCCTCGGCGCCGAATACTCCTCGCTGCAGGTGTCCTGGGCCCGGGCCTTCGGCCATATCCTGTTCATGCTGGCGGCCTTCCTGCCGCGCTTCGGGCTCGGGATGCTGCGCAGCCGGCGGCCGGGGCTGCAATTCCTGCGCTCCTGCGGCCTGTTCACCTCCAACCTCTGCCACTTCTATGCCATCACCTTCATCCCTCTCGCCAAGGCGGCGGCGATCAGCCTGACGGCGCCGTTGATCGTCGCGCTGCTGGCCTGGCCGATGCTGGGGGAGCGGACGACCCCCACGAGGGTGGCGGCGCTGGCGCTCGGCTTCGCCGGCGTACTGGTGGTGATCCGCCCGGGCTCGGAGGTGTTCCACTGGGCCTCGCTGTTCGTCGTGCTGAGCGCGGCCAGCTATGCGCTGTACCAGATCCTGACCCGGCGGGTGGCAGGGATCGATTCGGCCGAGACCTCGGCGATCTACAGCAGCGTGGTCGGCGCCTTCGGCATGCTGCTGGTGGTGCCCTTCGTCTGGCAGACCCCGGACAGCCTCGGCGACATCGCGATGTTCGCGGCGATGGGCGTGCTGGGGGCGATGGGGCATTACTGCGTGGCCCGGGCGCTGGGTTATGCGCCGGCCAATATCGTCTCCCCCTTCCAGTATTTCCAGCTGATCGGGTCGGTCGCGGTCGGCTGGCTGTTCTTCGGCGATTGGCCGGATGCCGGCACCTGGCTCGGCGGTGCGGTGATCGTGGCCGCCGGGCTTTGGCTGGGGCTGAGCCGGGGCGGGCTGGCGCAACCCCGCCGCTGACGCGGCTATTCCGCGGCCAGCGGCTGGCCTCTATTCCACGGCCAGCGGCTGGCCTCTATTCCACGGCCCGCGGCTGACCTCGATTCCGCGGCCAGTGGCTGGCCTTGCGCGAGCAGGGGCCGCGCCGGCTGGGGTAACGCCGGCCAGGCGGCGCGCGCCAGAATGGCCGTCAGGGCATCCTGCAGGTCCAGCGTGCGGAGCGGCTTCTCCACATGCGCATCCATGCCGGCGGCGAGGCAGGCCGCGACCTCGGCCGGGCTGGCGCTGGCGGTCACCGCCAGGATGGGCACCCGGCCGCGCGGGCCGGGCGCGACGCGGATGAGCCGGGCGGCGGTCAGCCCATCCATCTCCGGCATATGCACATCGAGCAGCACGGCGTCCCAATCCTCGGCCAGCGCCGCCGCCAAGGCCTGGGCGCCATCCGCCACCACCGTCACCGTGTGGCCGGCGCCGCCCAGCAGGGCGCGGGCGACTTCCCGGTTGACCAGCACATCATCGGCCAGCAGCAGCCGCAGCCGCCGGACCACCGGCCTGGCAGCGTGCGGACCCGTCGCCAGGGCACCGGCCGGCAAGGCATCGGCCGGCAAGACATCTTCCGGCAGGGCATCTTCCGGCAGGGCATCGGCCGCCGCGGCCTCGGCCGGCGGCAGCGGCAGTTCCACCCAGAACAGGCTGCCACGCCCGGGCTCGCTCTCGCAGCCGATGCTGCCGCCCATCCGCGCCACCAGCCGGGCGGCGATGGCGAGGCCGAGGCCGCTGCCCTCGGCCTGGGCGGTGCCGGGCAGGCGATGGAATTCCTGGAATAGCGAGGCCCGCCCGGCGGCATCCATGCCGGGGCCGGTGTCGGTCACCTCGAAGCGGGTCAGCCCGCCGGCGGCACGGCGGATGCGCAGCACCACCTCGCCCCGCGCGGTGAATTTGACCGCATTGGCCAGCAGGTTGAGCAGCACCTGGCGCAGCCGCAGCGCATCGGCGGCAACCCAGCCGGCACTGTCCGGCGCCAGCTGCACCCCGAAGGCGAGACCCTTGTCGGCGGCGGCCGGGCGGATCACCGCGGCGCAGGCCTCGGTCAGGGCAGCGAGCCGGACCGGGGCCGGCGTCAGGGTCAGCTTGCCCGCCTCGATCGCGGCCAGGTCCAGCAATTCCCGGATCATCGCCATCAGATGCTCCCCGGAGGCGGTAATCTGTTCGGCGCAGCGCCATTGCGCCGGCGACAGCGCCCGGTCGGCGGCCAGGAGTTGCGCATGGCCGAGGATGCCGTTCAGCGGCGTCCGCAGTTCATGGCTGAGCATCCCGAGGAAGCGGGTCTTGGCCGCGCTGGCGGCTTCCGCCGCATCGCGCGCGGCGGCCAACGCGGTGGCGAGTTGCGCCAGTTCGGCGTGCCTGGCCTCCAGCGCCGCCTGCTGCTCGGCCAGGCGGGAGGCCATGACGTTCACCTCACGGGCGAGCCCCCCAAGCTCCCCGCCGAAGCGGCCGGTCCAGGTCCGCGCGCCCAGGTCGCCGAGGGCGATCCGGCGGACGCCTTCCGCGAAGCGGCGCATCGGCAGCAGTACCATCCAGTGCCCGGCGGCCAGCGCCAGCAGCAGCGCCATGGCGATCGCCGAAGCCGCGAGCAGCAGCCCCTGCCGGCGCAAGGCATGCAGCGGGGCGAGCACGTCGGCCGGATCGCGCTCCAGCACCAGCAGCGTGCCGGTGCCCGGGACCGGGGCGACGCCGAACAGCCGCGTGGTGCCGGCCAGGCCGATGGCCAGCCCATGGCCGGCCTTCTCCGCCAGGGCGAGGGCGAGGCCGGCGCCATGCAGGCCGCCGCCGACCGGTACCGGTGGGACGAGAGCCATCACCCGGCCGGCGGTATCCGCCAGCAGCATCGACTCGACGCCGTCCGGCAAGGCATCGGGCAGGGCGGATGCGGCGTGGTCGTCATGCCCTTGGGCGAGCCGTGCGGCCTGCTCGCCGGCCAGGGCCTGCAAGGCACCCCCCACCTCGGCCAGCCGATCTTCCGCGAGGCGCTGCTGGGCCCATAACGTGGCGGCCACCGGCGGCAGGGCCGCAAGCAGTGCCAGTGTCAGCAGGCGCAGGCGCCAACTGCCGAGCCAAGCGCCGACCTGATCCCGCAAACGATGAAAAAGGAGCCGTGCCACCAAGCCGCATACCTTGTGCAGTCGGGCTTGC
>JAQGIA010000145.1 GCA_028291445.1 Belnapia sp. | reverse complement strand
GCGTGGTGCTCTGGCCGAGCCTCGTGGGGCTGGCGCTGTTCGGGCCGCTGGCGGCGATGGACTGGGTGCCGGCGCCGCCGCTGGATGTGCTGCGGATGCTGGCCAATGGGCTATTGGCCGGGGGCGCGGTGATTTGCACGGCGGCGGCCTTCCGCAGCGCGGATGCGGCGCGGCTGGGGCCCTGGGGCTTCGCGGCGCTGCCGGTCTCGGTGGGCTTCGACCTGGCGCTCTGGGGGCATTGGCCGGATGCGGCGATGCTGCTGGGCGGCGCGGTGGTGATCGGCGCCTGCCTGATGAGCGAGCGGGCGCGGCGGCGGGCGCTGGTTCAGGGGATCCCGGCGGGGAAGGCATGGGTCCCGTCGGCGCCGAGCGGCAAGGGCACCACGCTGCGCACGGCGGAGAGCGGCAAGGCGCCGTAGAGGTGGGGGAAGAGGCCGGGGCGGCTGCCGGCCTTCTCCCAGCGCAGCGCCTCGCCGAGCGGCGCGGTGGCGGCCGCGATTAGCAGCAGATCGGCCTCGCCGGCGCGGTGCTTGGCGGCGCTGGCGCGGAGCTGGGCGGCGTCCGAGAAATGCAGGAAGCCGTCGCGGCGGTCGTCGGCGCTGCCGTGGTAGGCGCCGGCGGCTTCGGCCTCGTGCCAGTCGGCGGCGCGGACCATGGTGTAGATGATGTCGTCCATGGGGCGGCAGCCTAGCCGAAAACCGCCTGCTCCACCCAGGCCGCGACCTCCAGCAGCCGCCGGTCGCTGCCGCGCGGCCCGACCAGTTGCAGCCCGAGCGGCATCCCGGAAGGCCCCTTGGCCCCGGGGATGCTGACGCAGGGCACCTGCAGGAAGGTCCACATCGTGCTGAACACCGCATTGCCGGTGAAGGCGAGGCCGAGCGGCGCCTCCCCGGGCGCGGCCGGGCACAGCAACGCATCGAAGCCGCCGAGCAGGGCATCCGCCTCGATCCGGCAGGCCTCGCCGAAGCGGGAGGAGGAACGGTACAGCTCCGGGCTGCAGGCCTCGCCGTCGCGGATGCGGCCTTCCAGGATATCCGGGGAGAGGCGGTCGCGGTGGACCGTCGCCTCATAGGCCAGGCTGCGGGCGCCCTCATAGGCCGAGACCCAGCGCTGCGCATCGACCAGCCGGGCGAAATGCGCCGGCAGGGTGGCGTCGGCGATGGTGGCGCCGGCCTTGGCGCAGGCGCTGGCGGCCTCGTCCAGCAGCGCATGGGTATAGGGCTCGGCCTGTTCGGCGAAGGGGGTGCGGCAGAGCCCGATGCGCGGGCCGCCGACATTGTTCGGCGCCAGGCCGGTGAAGGGCGTCGCGGTCAGCACCGACCGCAGCAGCGCGATATCGGCCAGCGACCGGGCATAGAGCCCCACCGTGTCGCAGGTCGCCGAGGTGAGCTGGATGCCGGCATAGCTGATCTCGCCCCAGCTCCCCTTGAAGCCATGCACCCCGCAATAGGCCGCCGGGCGGATGACCGAACCGGAGGTCTGGGTGCCGAGCGCCAGCGGCACGATCCCGGCGCCGACCGCGGCGGCCGAGCCGGAGGAGGAACCGCCCGGGGTTCGCGCCGGATCATGCGGGTTGGTGGTGGGGCCGGGCCGCCGATTGGCGAATTCCGCGGTGACCACCTTGCCGAAGACCACGCCGCCCGCCGCCCGGGTCAGCGCGACGACCGAGGCATCCCGCGCCGGCCGGTGCCCGGCATGGATCTCCGAGCCATAGCTGGTCGGCATGTCGACGGTATCGATGATGTCCTTGAAGGCGGCCGGGATGCCGCGCAACGCATCCCGCTGCGCCCCGGGGCCGCGCGCCTCGGCAGCACGGGCCTGGGCCATGACCCGGTCCGGATCGAGGTGGGTGAAGGCGCGCACCACCGGCTCCCGCGCGGCGGCCCGGTCGAGGCAACTCGCGGCGAGGTCGGTGGGTGTCAGGCGGCCGGCGGCGATGGCGGCCAGGGCCTCGGTGGCGGTCAGGGCATGCGGGGTCATGGGCGCTCCGGTCGGCAGGATGGCTTGGGGCTTGCAAGGCGCGCACCAACCCATGCCGGAGCCTGCGTCCCCCATGCCACTTGCCCGCCGTTCCCTCCCCGCCCTGCTGGGCGCCGCCCTCGCCGCCCCCGCCTTGACCACCGCCTGGCCCGCCGCCGCGCAGGATCGCGGCACGTTGCGCATCGCCATGACCCTGGCGACGCTGCCCACCCAGAACGGCTCCCCCGACCAGGGCACCGAGGGTTTCCGCTTCATGGGATCCACCCTCTACGATGCCCTGCTCGGCTTCGACCTCAGCCGGGCGGACCGGCCGGCCGGACTGCGCCCCGGGCTGGCGACCAGCTGGGCGGTGGACCCGGAAAACCACGCGCTGTGGCGGCTGGCGATCCGCGAGGGGGTGCGCTTCCACGACGGCAGCCTGCTCGATGCCCAGGCCGTCGTCTGGAACTTCGACAAGGTGCTGAACCGCGCCGCACCGCAGTTCGATCCGGCGCAATCCGGCCAGATGGTGCCACGCATCCCCAGCGTGAAAGCCTATCGCGCCCTCGACGCCCGTACGCTGGAGATCGAGACGCATGGGCCGGACAGCATGCTGCCCTGGCAGCTCGCCTGGTTCCTGGTCTCCTCCCCCACCCGCTGGGAAGCGGCGGGGCGGGATTGGAACGCCTTCGGCAAGCAGCCTTCCGGCACCGGCCCCTGGATCCTGGAACGCTACGAGCCGCGCCAGCAGGCGGTGCTCCGCCGCAACCCGGACTACTGGGACCGGGACCGCATCCCGAAGGTCGAGCGCCTGGTGCTGCTGCCGGTGCCCGATGCGGCGACCCGCACCGCCGCCTTGCTCTCGGGCCAGGCGGATTGGATCGAAAGCCCGGCTCCCGACATGCTGGACCGGCTGCGCAGCGGCGGCGCCCAGGTGCTGACCGGGGTGATGCCGCATCTCTGGCCGCAGGTCTTCAGCCGGGTGGATGGCTCGCCGCTGAACGACATCCGGGTGCGCCGGGCGCTGAACTTGGCGATCGACCGGGAGGGGATGGTGCGGGAGCTGCTGGGCGGCCTGGGCCGGCCGGCGAAGGGCGTGGTGCAGCCGGAAAGCCCCTGGTTCGGCGCCCCGCAATTCGCGGTGCGCTACGACCCGGCCGAGGCGAAGCGGCTGCTGGCCGAGGCCGGCCATGGCCCGGGCAACCCGCTGGCGCTGCGCTTCATGATCGCGCCCTCCGGCTCGGGCCAGATGTACCCGCTGCCGATGAACGAGTTCATCCAGCAGAATTTCCGCGATATCGGGGTCAATCTCAGCTTCGAGGTGCTGGAATGGCAGGCGATGCGGGCGCGGCGGGATGCCGGCGGCGCCGCCGGGCCGCAGAACCGCGGCATCCACGGGCTGAACAACAGCTGGAATTCCATGGACCCGGTCGGCGCCTTCCTGCGCCACGTCGAGAGCCGCATGGTGCCGCCCGCCGGCTTCAATTGGGGCATGCTGGCGGACCCGGAATTCGACCGGCTGGCGGCCGCGGTGAAGGCCGAATTCGACACCGCGAAGCAGGACGCGCTGCTCGCCCGCATCCATGAGCGGATGGTGGACGAGGCGGTGTGGCTCTTCGTGGTGCATGACGTGAACCCGCGCGCGGTCTCGGCGCGGGTCCAGGGGGTGGTGCAGGCGCAGAGCTGGTTCGTCGATTTCTCCCCGGTCAGCCTGCGGTAGAAGTCGGTTGGGGGTTGGAGCGTGATCGTCCGAGGCGGACTCGCCGAAGGACGTAAATCACGCGAAAAAACAATAGGCCAGACCACGAACGGCGCTGCTTTCAGCGCCGCTCGTGGGCTAGCCGACCAGCCGGTAGAAGACCAACCCGCCGATCTCGGCGCTGGGGATGTGGCCGATCGCCCAGCCGGGCATTTCGCATCCGTCGTGCCAGTGGGTGGCGCCCGCGGTCGGGTCGGGCAGACCACCGCCGGCGGCCCGGCAGGCGATGCGGCGGCATACTTCGAACAGCAGATCCGGCCGCGGCGCCGGCTGGGCCCCGCCGCTCGGCACCACCGGGCCGCGCAGCACCGCCAGCAGTGCCGCCCGATGTGGATGCCGGGGATTCCAGCAGCCGAACAGGAAGGGTGCCCGGCAGACCTGCGGCAGCAGCCCGGCCCAGGCGGCCCCCATCCCGCCCGGGGTGCGGCCCCCGGTCGCCCCCCCAGGAGCGACCCCAGGAGCGAACCCAGGGGCGAACCCAGGACCGAACCCAGGGGCGAACCGGGCGCGGGAGGCGGCGCCTTCGGCGGCGAGCCGGGCACGGTTGACCACCAGGGCGGCCAGCGCCTCGAGCGCCCGCACCGGCCGGTCGCCGGCCTCGGCCCGCAAGGTCATGGCCAGGATCTCGGTGCCGGTCATGCCGGTGGGCGTCATCCCGGTTGCTGTCATCGCGGTCGCGGTCATGCCTCGTCCCTTTCACGGTCGCGGTTGCGCAGCGCGCCCGCGCGTTTCACCTCCTCCAGCTTCTCCTCGATCCGCAGCAGGTGCTGGGACAGCCGGCGGTCCACGTCGCGGATCAGCGAAAGCGGCACGTAGCTGCGCGCCACATCCAGCTTGAATTCCTTCAGCTCGTCCCGGGTGCGGCTCACTGCGTCGGTCTCCCGTTCGACCGTCCGGTCGATGCGGTCGTGCATATCCTTGCGCAGGCCGTGGACCATCCAGAACAGGGCGGCGACGATCGGCGCCTCCACTGCGCTGATCCACCAGGTTGGTTCGATCTGCATCGCGGCTCTCCATGCCTCCTTGAACCGGCGTGCCGGGACGACCACCCTCGGGCGGCACCGGGACGCGATGACACGTGACGAATTGGAACGAGCCCAAGTCTTGGAATGAGCCCTATCTGGAAACCTGCTGCCGCGCGGCGCTGCACCGACTGTCGCTGGTGGGCGCCGGCGGCCGGCCCGATGGACTGCCGAGCGGGGTGAAGGACGGGCCTTGCCTGGCCCGGCTGGGCGGCATGGGACTGGCCCGGCTGCGGGACGACGGGCGCCATGCGCTGACCGCGGCGGGTGCCGAACGCCACGCCAGCGAGATCCTGCGGCGGGAGCCGGCTGAACGAGGCGGGCGGAAGCCGGCGAGCTAGCCCCGCCAGGGCATCCCGCGCGGCGCCGGCACCGCCGCCGGCAGCCGCACCGGCTCGGCCAGCAGGCAGCCGGCCAGGGCATCCAGCGCGTCGTCCCGCGCATTCGCCGCATCCGGCCGCCAGGCCGCCATCTCCCCGGCGAAGGGGGTGCGGAACACCCCCTCATGCGCATGCAGCCGCCGCGCCGCCAGCGCCGGCTCCAGTGCCGCCAGGATGCGTTCGGCCTTGGCCCGGCGGCTGGCATGCTCGATGACGCTGCAGGGCGCCCCGGCCTGGGCCAGCTCCCGCCGCAGCAGCGCCGGCAGGAAGCGGCCGAGGCCATTGGTCTCGACCCGGATCACCGGCAGCAGCAGCTCCCGCGCCAGGCTGGCGACGGCGCGGCATTGCTGGGTCGCCGGGTCGGTCGGGCTGTCCGGGTCATGCGTCAGGTAGGACAGCCGGTGCAGGTAGTGGTTGCCGTCGCCATCGGCATAGGTCGCCGCCAGCACCGAGGCATCGCCGCTGCCCGGCCGCCCATAGGCCGGGTCCCAGAAGCCGCCGCCCGAGAGCAGCCGGTGGCCGAGCAACGAGAGTTGCGCCCGGCCGCCCGCCTCGCGGTATTCGGGCTCCGCCACGTAGCGGATGATCAGCGCCGGATCGAGCCGCAGCGCGGCTTCGGCCACCGCCTGCAACAGCATCTGCCGGGTGAAGTGCAGCGGCCCGACCCGGCTGCGCAGCGCCTCGATCGCCGCCGGCGTGAAGCGGTCCGGCCAGGCGCTGCGGCCGGCGGCATTCAGCAGCGGCAGCACCAGCCGGCGATAGCCGCGCAGGAAGGCCGCCGGATCGGTCGCCGGGAGGTACAGCGTATCGGCGCAATGCGGCGTGCCGACGAACAGGATGCTGCCGCCCGGCACCAGAATGAATTCGCACTCCGCCAGACGGGTGCGCAATTCCTCCCGCTTGGCGATGGTGTCGCAATTGCCCGCCACCTCGACGTCGTCGCAGATGATGAGGTCGGCCCGCGCCCCGGTGATATTGCCGCCCAGCCCCTGCGCCAGCATGGAAGGATCGCGCAGCACCGCGTCGCGCGCCACGGTGAAGCGGTCCATCGCCCAACTGTCGCCCTGACCACCACCATGCCCGGGCAGCAGCGGCCGGCACAGCGGATGCCGCTCCAGGATGCGGCGCACCTGCGCGACCATCTTCACCGCCAGCGGCTGGTCGGCCGCCAGCACCAGGATTCGGGTCTCCGGTGCCCGCAGCAGCCGCCAGGCGCAGAACAGCCCGACCAGCGTCGATTTGCCGCAGCCGCGGAAGGCCATCAGCAGCAGCCGATGGTCGCCCGCGTCCCAGCGTGCCTGCAGCCAGCGGGCGATGCGGCGATGCGGCGCCGGCACGCCCTGGTTCTGCGTGGCGTTCCAGATCCAGACGAATTCGAGGAACTCGGCTTCAGCCCGTGTCATCATCCGTCTCGGCCGCCTCCTCGGTCTCGGGTGGCATGAGGGCGCGCCATTCGCTGAGCGAGGCGGCCACCTCCTTTGCCTGTTCCAGGGTGCCGGCCTCGCTCACCAGCTTCAGCAGCTGCTCGAGATGCGACAGCGCGGCCCGCGCGGCGGCGTGGCGGGCGGCGAAAGCCTTGGTCACCGCATCCTCCGGCGCGTGCTGGCCGCTGGCGACGAAGGCGCGGTAATCCTCGAGGATCAGCTTCGCCGTCAGCGGCAGGTCGGCGTCGAGGCGGGGTTTGCGCTTGGACGCCATCGGGTTACAGCCTCGGCTTGACGGCATGGAGGGACAGCAGGCCAGCGCCCAGGGTGATGGAGCCGCCGCTGACGTTCTGCGCGGTGACCCGCACCTGGTTGGTGCTGGCGGTGCCGCCGACCACGGCATGGAACACCACCCCGCCGTTCTGGAAGCCGCTGGACTGGGCGAAGCCGGCCCGGACGAAATCACCCTGCCGCACGCCCGGCAGGGTGACGTCGAGGGTCGCGGTAACGCCGGTCGCCAATGCCGGAATGGTCCAGGGCAGGTCGATGACGGTGTATTCCCGCTTGCCCCAGGCGCGGCCTCCGCCGAACAGCAGTCGCGGCGCATGCAGCGCCGAGCCGTAGAGCCGCAGCGACCGCAGCACCGCGCTCGAAGTGCTCCCGCGGATGCCGATGACCGCATATTGCGCATTGGCATGCAGCGTGACCCGCTGCAGCCGGTTCAGCGCCAGGCCACCGGTCAGCGAGTCGAGATCCGCATTGCCCTCCCACCAGAAGGAGGGCGTGCCCTGCATCACCACATTCATGTTGGAGAACAGCAGCGGGCTGGCGGCATCCAGCACGTTCTCCGCGGCGTCGAACTGCATCGCCATCGGCCGCAGCCCGATGCCCTCGGCGGCGATGAAGAACTCCTTGCACTGGCTGCAATCGACGACGAAGGCCAGCGCCCGGGAGGTCGGGATGGTGACATCATCCGCATTCAGCGTGAAGGCGTTCAAGCCGGGAAAGCAGAAGCCGCCCAGCGTGCCCGGCGGACCGGCCGGATTGCCTGACAGCACCGCCAATTGGTCGAAGCCGATACCATCCGCGACGGCGATGGTCTGACGGAAGGCGATCGCCCGCAGGTTTTCGGCCGCCGCGACCAGCCGCGGCGTGCCGACCGCTGCCGCCGCCTGGTGCATCGGCACCACCGTGCCGCCGGCCCGGCTGGCGCCGGGATAATCCACCGCGCAGCCGAGATAGCCATAGGTGCCGACATAGGCGACCTCGTAGCGCGCATCGCTGAACCCGGCGGTATGGCGGGCGACGAAGGGCGAGCAGGCCTCCATGCGGACATTGGTCGCGGTCAGGCTGCGGCCATCCACCTCGACCAGGAAGGGGATGGCGTCCACCGTCCCCGGCGTACCCTGGCGCTGCAGCTCGAAGGCCGGGCCGGTGAACAGGTGTGCGTTGTGCAGCCGATAGGCGCCGGGAGCGGCCGAGAACCGCACGCCAAAGCGCGGCTTCCCGGTATTGGTCGCGCCGGAGCAGGCGAAGTGCCCGCCATGGTGACGCAGCGAGTTCATCCAGCCGGCGGCGGTCAGCGTCCGCAGGTCGAGCCCGATGCGGTTGTCGATGATGCGGCCGTAGCGGAGGTCGCTGTCCTCGCAGCCGCGCTCGTCACCGATCAGCTGCACGCCGATGGTGAAGCGCTCGGCCCGCGCCACCTCGATCTGGCAGGCGTCGATGTTGCGGATCTGGATGCCGATATCCGCATCGTTCGACCAGTCGCTCTGCGCCGCCCGCACCACGCCGAGGCCGAGGTAGCGCTTGCCCTGGTTGTTGGCGCCGCCGGCATCGCCCAGCGTCAGCGCCGTGGTCCCGGCCGGCCCGGCATAGAGGATGGTGCCGCGCATGAGCAGCCCGGCGGCGGCGCCGGGCAGGCGCAGCGGCATGCTGCTGCGGAAGGTGCCCTCGCCGATCTCCAGCACCTTGCCGCTGGCCGCCGCCGCGTTCATCGCCGCCTGCAAGGCCAGGCCGTCGTCGGTGCTGCCGTTGCCGGTCGCGCCGAAATCCCGCGCGGAAAGCCGCTCGGCCAGCTTGTCCTCGACGGTCTGCGGCACCGCGCCGGGGAAGCCGATGGTCAGCAGCCCCTCGTCGCGGGCGAAGGTCGTGACATCGCCCAGGCTGTCGAAGCCGAGCAGCCGGTTGGCGCGGCCGCCACGCAGCGGCAGGGCGGGCGTGCCGGCCTCGGAAGGGTCGAGGCGCAGCGCGTTGCCGATGCCGTCCTTCACCTCCTGCAGGATGGCGACCTGGTAGTCCAGCTCGTCGTTCAGCGTCCGCGCGCGGAGGATGCCGTTGGCCTGGAAGTCCGAGGTGCGGGCGACCATCAGGTCGCGCCGCAGGGTGACCAGGTGGCCGGCGGCCGGCGGGTCCTCGAAGACCACGCTGCCGCCATCCGAGGATCCGGCATTGGTCACGCTGAAGCCACCGGCCAGCGGCAACCCATCCAGCCGCACCTCGATGTCGCCGGCGGCGAAGATCGGGAAGGGATAGGTGAAGCTGGTCTGGACGCCGTCGGCCACGTACTGCACGCGCGGCGCGACGTCGCCGATCTTGATGTGCTCGTCCATCGGGCGCACTGGCTCCAAAAAGGGGGGA
>JAQGIA010000097.1 GCA_028291445.1 Belnapia sp. | reverse complement strand
TTGAGCGGACGTTTGGTCGCGGCCTCGAGGTCGAATTCCTCGAGCCTCGTGCCGTCCAGCACCACCACGCGGGTTTCTTCCGCGTGGGATGCGTCGATCAGCATGCGCTTGGTCATCGAAGCGGTTGCTCCGCGCCACGCGGCACCGTGGTGCGGCGCGGCGGATCGGGGTGACGTGACCCGGACAAGGGCGGCTGCGCGGCGCGATCCGGCGTCATGCGGCAACCATCCTCGTCCGGCGGGGCAGCCGGGGCCCAGGCAGCCAGCGCGCCGGATACGGCGCGCGATGGCGGCCCGGGGCGGCGCCCCAGGGTTCGCGCCCCCGGTGCCACCCGCGCAAGCGCGGATGGGGCGGCGTCAGTCACGCTTGTACCAGGGGCGCTCCCGCGGAATGCAGGGGTCGCCGAGGGTCCGTCACGCGACAGGTCCCGCAAAGACGAAGGCGGCGGCCCGGCCATCCGCGAAGGCAAGCCCAAAGGGGCTATGCCAGGGGATATAGCGGGTGGCGGCCCGGCGAAACGCGAGGCGGACCAACCCACCCCCCATGCCGGACCTTACCGCTGCGCGCACCGACGGCCGGGCGGACCGATCGGTCGCATGGCCTGCCGGCACGAGAGCGCCGTGATCCTCCGCCGGCAGCGGGCGCCGCCGGGGCGCTTCACCATAGGGGAGGGGTTTTGCTTTCACAAGGCTGCTACGACCGGCATGCAACCCTGGCGGGCTTGAACCTTCCGCCGGGACCCCGGCGGGCTTGAACCGTCGCCGGGACGTCCGGAGGCCGCTCAACCTGCCGCGAAAACCGGCACCCGCCGGGCCGCGGCCGGTCATTCCGTCACCAGCCCAGGCGACCGGCCTCAGCCCAGGCGACCGGCCTCGCCGATGGATTTCGTTTTGTTTATTTATCGAAATGCCGGAGCAGCCGATTCCATCCCGGCCGGCTTTGCGCTAGGCTGGCAAGCCGCGAGGGGCGACGGGGGTCGCGCCGCGCGGGAGCCCGCCGCCACCACTGGGCGTAGGCGGGCTCGGCAACGCTGGGGGGCGTCGCATCGATGGCTGCATGGATGATCGGATCGGGGACCGGACCACCGGGGGAGAGTCCCGGCGAGGAGGATGCGCGTCCGGCATTCGGGCGGCGGCTGGTCCTGGCCGGGCTTGGCGGCCTGCTGGCACCAGCGGCCGAGGCGGCGCCGAACCAGCCGGCGCTCTCCGCCGCGCGGGGCCAGACCCGGCTGGTGGTGCCGCTCGGCCGGGGGACGGCCTGGCGGGTTTCCGCCACCGCCAGCCCGGCCCGGCTGGTGATCGAACTGCCCAACCTGCCGCTGGATGGGCCGGCCCGGCTGGCCCGCGCCGGTGTGGTCGCGGAGGTCCGGCGCGAGGGGCGCGGCGCCACCCAGACCCTGGTGCTGAGCCTGGCCGGGCCGATCGCCGCGCCGCAGATCAGCGTCGCCGGCGGGCGGCTCAACATCATCCTGCAGCCCGGCACCGCGGCCGCCTTCGCCCGGCTGGCCGATGGCCGCAGCCTGGCCACCGCCGCCGTCGCCCCGCGCGGTCCGCTGCCGCTGGTGGTGCTCGACCCGGGACATGGCGGGCGGGACCCGGGGACCATCGGCGGCCGCGGCACGCAGGAAAAGCGCATCACCCTCGCCGCCGCGCTGGAATTGAAGCGCCAGCTTGAGGCGGCGGGGCGCTGCCGGGTGCTGCTGACCCGCTCTCGCGACGTGTTCATCCCGCTCGGCAACCGGGTGGAAATCGCCCGGCGGCGGGAGGCGGCGCTGTTCCTCTCGATGCATGCGGACAGCGCCCCGGGCGCCCGGGGCGCCAGCGTCTATACCCTGGCGGAGACCGCGACGGACAACCTGGCCGCCGCCCTGGCCCAGCGGGAGAACCAGGCGGACCGCGCCGGCGGCCTCCGGCTGCCCAGCGTCTCGCCCGAGGTCGGCCGCATCCTGCTGAGCCTGATCCGCCAGGAAACCCGGGCGGGATCGGAGAGGATCGCGCGGCTGGTGGTGGGCGCGCTGGATGGCGAGGTGCCGCTGCTGCCGAATACCCATCGGCGCGCCGGCTTCGTGGTGCTGAAGGCGCCCGACGTGCCGGCGGCGCTGGTGGAGATGGGCTTTTTGTCGAATGCGCAGGATGAGGCCGCGCTGAACCGGGCCAGCCACCGGGCGACGGTGGCCGCGGCGCTGGCCCAGGCGGTGCACGGCTTCCTCGATAGGCGCGGACCGGCGCTGGCGGCGACGGGTTAGGGCCGGGCGCGAAAACCCTGGAGTTGGCCAGGGCTGGGCTGGCGGGGCGCCCGACCCATATGCAGCGCCGTGTTCGCAGCGCATGGGGCAGTCGCGCATTTGCGGGTATGTCGCGTTGCACGAGACGCTGTATTGGGACCCCCCATGTCACCCCCTGATTACCGCGCCGAACCCATCCTGGATGTCGCGCCGCCCCCTCCCCCCCCGCCCGGCCCGCCGCCCGAGGCACCGCGCAAGCCTGCCCCGCGCCGGCGCCGGCCGGTGTTCCGCGGCGTCTTCGGCGGGCTGCTCATGCTGGCGGCGGTCGGGCTGGCGGGTGGCGGCATCGCCGCCTATGGCGTCTATCGCCAGGTCGCCGCGGACCTGCCCGATTATCGCTGGCTGGCCGATTACCAGCCGCCGCAGATGTCGCGCATCTATGCCGCCGACAGCCGGCTGCTGGCCGAGCTGGCGACCGAGCGCCGGGTCTTCGTGCCGATCGAGGCCATCCCGCGCCGGGTCCAGGCCGCCTTCGTCAGCGCCGAGGACCAGCGCTTCTGGGAACACCACGGGGTCGACCCGATTGGGATCATCCGCGCCGCGCTGACGGCGGCCGAGAATTACGGCACCGGACGGCGGGTCGGCGGCGCCTCGACCATCACCCAGCAGGTGGCGAAGAACATGCTGGTCGGCGCCGACCGCACCCTGACGCGCAAGCTGCGCGAGGCGATCCTGGCGATCCGCATCGAGGAGACGCTGCCCAAGGACCGCATCCTCGAGCTGTACCTGAACGAGATCTT
>JAQGIA010000435.1 GCA_028291445.1 Belnapia sp. | reverse complement strand
CCCGCCGTCCGGCATAGGGACCGTAGCCAAGCGGCCCGCCGCAATGGCCGAGGATGAACTGTGTCGCGGGGCAGGCGCGGACCAGATCGATCGCATCGGCATGCTGGGTGTGGAAGACCCAGAGGTCGAAGACGAGGTTCCGCATGGTGAGTTCGGCCAGGCCGGCGCGAAAGTCGGGCCGCAGCAGCAGGCCGGGTTCGTGATGGCCGTTGCCGATGATCGGGTCGGCATCCCAGGCGGCGGAATGCCGCACTCCACGGAAGCGGCCGCCGCCGGCACGGAGTTGCGCATCGAGCACGGCACCCGCGCGGGCCCCCAGGGTAAGGTCGGCAAAACCGACGATGCCGGTGGCAATGCGGGTCGGGCCATAGCCGCCGCTGTCGCTCATCGCGGCGATGCCGGCGACGAATTCAGTTTCGCCAACCGGGCGTAATTCCTCCGGCCCGGTTGCGCGGTACATGGCGTGGCACTGGATGAAGACGGTGCCGACGATGGCATGACCGGTGTTCAGGTCGGCCAGGAATTCGGGCAGCAGGTAGCGCTGGTCCGGTCGCTGCCAGAGGTGGTGGTGGGCGTCGATGATCGGCAGTTCCGGCTCCAACGCCACCTCCGGCGGACGCAATGCCAGCCAGGTGGGATTGGGCGGGAAGATGCGGCCGTATCGGGTTGGGTGGGCGAAATTCGGCATGGGGGTGGCTCCCTCAATCATTCCAGGCGGACGCCGGACAATTCGACGAGGTCCTTCCAGACGGCATCCTGGGCGCGGATGAAATCGGTGAAGCTGGCGGGGCTCTCGTCCATGATGGCGGTAAAGCCCAGCGGCAGCAGCTTCTCGGCATAGGCGGGGACGCGGGCGGCGCCGACGACGGCCTTGTGCAGCCGGTCCACCACCTCGCCCGGCGTGCCGGCGGGGGCGGAGATGCAGTACCAGAAGGACATGTCCATGCCGGAGCCGGGGGCAAGTTCAGCCATGCTGGGGACGCTTTCGATCCCCGGGACATAGGTCACGCGGTCGGCGCTGCCGACGGCCAGGGCGCGCAGCCGGCCCTCACGCACATGCGGGACGATGGCGGGCATGCCATCGAAGATCAGATCGAGGTTGCCGGCAATGAGGTCGTTCAGCCCAGGAGCGAGGCCACGGTAGGGCACCTGGCTGACCTCGATGCCGGTGACCTTGCAGAATTTGGCGATGGTAAGGTTGCTGATGGTGCCCCAGCCCGAGTTCCCGGCCGTGAGGCGGCCGGGCGCCTGCCTCGCCGCGGCAACGAGCTCGGCATAGCTCTGCCAGAGGCGGTCGGCACGGGTGACCAGCAGGGTGGTGCCGACCGATACGCGCGAGATATGGGCGAAGTCCCGCAGCGTGTCGAAGGGCATGGCGCCGCGATAGAGATAGCGGTTGGCGCAGAAGATGGTGGCGCCGCCGAGGAAGAGCGTCGCGCCATCCGGCGTTGCCCGCGCGACCACCTCCGCGGCGATGTTGCCGCCGGCGCCGGGGCGGTTCTCGATGGTGACGGTCTGGCCGAGCAGCGGCGTCATCTCGGCGGCCAGCAGGCGTGCGGTGATATCGGCGGCGCCACCGGGCGGAAAGGGTACCACGATGCGGATCGGCCGCGCCTGGGACAGCGCCAGCGCAGGATGGAGGATCGCGGGCAGGGCCAGCAGGACGCGACGGTTCATGCGGGAAGCCTTTCATGCGGCAGGCCGATGGCGAGCCCGGCCATCGAGGAATCGCGCAGTACCGAGAGGAAGTCGCCCGGCACGTTGGCATCGCCGATGATGGTGCAGGGCACACCGGCTGCTTCTACCGCGGCCAGGATGTCGCGGTTGGCGATGGCGCCGATGGCGGCGACGACGATCTCGGCGGCGGCCGTCAGCGGCGTGCCGTCGACGATGCATTCCACCCGTTCGCCGGACCGGCGCAGCACCTTGGCCTTGGTGTGGAAGGCGACTCCGGCGGCGCGAAGGCGCAGCACGAGGTCCGTGCGGTTGTTGCGCGCCATCTGCGGCGCCAGCACCGGCAGCGCTTCCAGGATGGTGATGCGGCAGCCGCGCAGGGCCAAAAGCTCGGCCACCTCCAGGCCGACGATGCCGCCGCCGATGATGGCGACCGTGGCCCCTGCCGGCACCAGTGCGGGGTCGGCGATGACGTCCCAGGCGGGCAGCGGCGCGGCGCCCTCAAGCACCAGCGGACGCGGCCTGGCGCCGGTGGCGACCAGCACATGGTCGGGACGGAAGTCACGGATCATGGTCGCATCGGCCTCGATGCCGCAGCGGAGGGTGACGCCGAGCGCCAGCGCCTGGTCAAGCCGCCAGGTCCAGGCCGGGCGCACTTCCTCCTTGTCCGGGGCTGCGACGGCGAGGTGGATCTGGCCGCCGGGGCGCGCGGCTTTTTCCCAGACCTCGACGTGGTGCCCGCGGGCCGCGGCCATGCGGGCGGCCTCCAGCCCGGCGAGGCCGCCGCCCAGCACCAGCACCCGGCGCGGGGTGGCGCCGGGCTCGGGTTCGGCCAGGGCGCGTTCCTCGAATTCGGTGCCGAGCATGGGGTTGGTGACGCAGGCAACGTCCTTCTCCAAGGTCAGCCGCTCGAAGCAGACGTTGCAGGAGATGCAGGCGCGGATCGGTGTCGGGATCTCGCCGAAGGCCTTGCGCGGCCAATAGGCATCGGCAGTCAGGGCGCGGCCGAGCGAGATGTAGTCGGCGCTGCCATTGGCGAGCACCGCCTCGGCATCCTCTGGCGCGATGATGCGACCGGCGAGGATGGTGGGGATGCCGACCGCGGCCTTGATCGGCCTGGCGTGCTCCTCCAGCGCGCGGCGTGGCATCGAGGGCGGTTGAATGCAGAAGCGCGACAGCTCCGGGCTTTCGTTGGTGCCGCCGGAGAGGTCGAGGGCAGCGACGCCGGCGGCTTCCAGCATCTGCGCCAGGGCGATGATATCCTCCAGCGGATAGCCATCGGCGCAGTATTCGGTGCAGGAGATGCGGACCCAGAGCGGGAAGTCCGGCAACGCGTCCTTCAACCGATGCACAGTCTCCAGTAGCAGCCTTGCGCGGTTCTCGACGCTGCCGCCGTAGTTGTCGGTCCGGCGGTTGATGCGGGCGGTGAAGAACTGCTGGAACAGGTAGCCGTTGGCGGCGTGCAGTTCGACCGCGTCGTAGCCGGCCTGCCAGAGCCGGCGCGCGGCGGTGACGAAATCCTGCTGGATCTCGCGGATCTCGGCGCGGTCCAGTGCGCGGACCTTATCGCCGGTATTGGGGTTGCGCCAGGGCGAAGGCCCGACCGGCTCCATGTTCAGCACCAGCCGCCGCAGCAGGGCGCCACGGTGGTTGAGCTGGCCGATGGTCAGGCAGTCCTGCCGCTTGATGCTTTCGACCAGCTTGGCCAGGCCGGGAATGAAGCGGTCGTGGTAGATCCAGAGGCTGTTGTTATGAGCGCGGCCGCTGGCCGAGACCGCCATCGCCTCGGTGACGATGGCGGCCACGCCGCCCTTGGCGCGCAATTCGTAGTAGTGCCGGTCGCGCTCGGTGGAGAGCCCGTCGCTGGTGCTGAAATTGGTGCCCATCGGCGCCATGATCAGCCGGTTCTTCAGCCGCAGCGGGCCGATGGTCCCGGGCTGTTGCAGCAGGCTCCCCACCACGGGCTCAGGCCTTGTCGGCGTCGAGGATCGCCTTGATGGCGGCGGGGCCGGCTGCCATCCTCACGCCTGCACGCTCGACCTGGAGCAGCATGGGCCCGCGGCTGTCGCGGTTGTCCCAGCCGCGGTTGCGCGCCTCGTTCATCTCCTCAAGCGTCAGGTTGCAGAAGCGCATGGGGACACCGAGATCGCGGCCCATCTGCACCGCCAGCGAGACGTCCTTGTGCGCGAGCTTCAACGCGAAGGCCGGCGGGTCGTATTTCCCGATGAGGAATTGGTCGGCGACGCGGTCGAACATCCGGCGACGGCCGAGCGCGCCCTGGCGCACCGCCTTCCAGAGGTCGACCGGGTCCATGCCGGCCTTCACGCCCATAGTGAAAACCTCCGCCATCGCGGTCTGCACAGCATAGCCGGCCATGTTGTGCACCAGCTTGGCGACGGTCGCGGTGCCGATCGGGCCGATATACGCGGCCTGGTCGCCGATGGCATCGAGCACCTTCCTATGCTGCTCGAATACCGCCCTGTCACCGCCGGCCCAGATGGCGAGCTTGCCGCTCTCGGCGCCCTTGGGGCCACCGGAGACGGGGGCGTCGAAGCCGAAGGCGCCCTTCTCGGCCAGCGCTTCGTTCACCCGCCGCATCAGCGCCTGGCTATTGGTGCTCAGGTCGAAATAGGCGAGGCCGGGGTGGGCGCCGGCGAGGATGCCGTCACCGCCGAAGACCACCGTTTCCACCTCGGGCGGGCCGGGCAGGCTGGTGAAGACCACGTCGCATTGTGCCGCGATCTCCTTCGGGGTTGCTGCCCATTCCGCCCCGGCGTCCAGGTGCTTCGCCGCGGCATCGCGCCGGATGTCGGTGACGACCAGCTTGTATTGCGACTTCTGCAGGCTGGAGGCCATGAAAGCGCCCATGGTCCCGAGGCCGATGAATCCGACCTTCATGCGATCAGCCCTTTGCCTTGTCCTGTGCTTCGAAGACATCCACGGCGACATGGCTCGCCGTCATCGCCGAGGGCCAGCCGGAGTACATCGAAAGATGGGTGATGATCTCGGCGATCTCGACACGGGTCAGGCCATTCGCCAAGCCGCGGGTGATGTGGCTGTTGAGCTGGTCCTGCCAGCCGAGTGCGGTGAGCGCGGCGATGGTGGCGATGCTGCGCTCGCGCTTCGAGAGTTCCGGGCGTTCCCAGACGTCGCCGTAGACGTACTCATGTGTCATGGCGACGAGCTTGCCGAAGTGCGGGTTGATGCGGTCGCGGCGGGCGGAGGGAGGGGCGGCCATGGCGAATACTCCTGCAGGGATGATGGGGGTTATTCGACGCGCGTGTTGGTCTCGGCGATCACGCGTTGCCAGCGGGTGGTCTCGCGGCGGATGAAGTCGGCGAATTCCTCTGGTGAGCCGCCGGCGGGGTCGACGCTCAGCTCGGCGAGCCGGGCACGCGCGGCGGGGTCGGCGAGTACGGCGGCGGCGGCGCGGTGCAGCGCCACGGTGATCTCGGGCGGCGTGCGGCGGGGCACCATCAACCCGTACCAGGTGGCCATGGCGGCCTCGGGATAGCCGGCCTCGGCGACCGTCGGGATGCCGCGGAAGGCGGTGGCGCCGGTGCGCTCGGTCAGCGCCAGGATGCGGATGCGGCCGGCTTCGAGGTAGGAGACCGTCTCCGGCGCAGGGAAGGTCATCAGCTCCAGCCGCCCCGCCATCAGGTCGAGGAAGGGGGCGGCGCCGCCGGTATAGGAGACGTTCTCCATCGCCATCCGCGTCGCCTGCCGCAGCAGGATATTGGCGAGGTGCGAGGAGGTGCCGCTGCCGGAGATGCCGGCGAGCAACGGCCCCTGGCGCGGTGCCTCCACCAATGCGCGCAGGGTCTGCGCTGGGTGCTCGGCGCGGACGATGACGGCGATGGGCGTGAAGCCGATCAGGATCACCGGTGCCAGATCCTCCTGCCGCCAGCGGATGCGGTCGCCGTAGAGCGCGGGGTTCACGGTGAAGGCGGGGGAACCGAGCACCATGGTGTTGCCATCGGGTTCGGCATGGGCCGCGGCTTCGAAGGCCACATTGCCGCCGGCGCCGGTGCGGTTCTCGACCGGGATCGGCTGACCGAGTTGCATCGAGAGGTCCTGGGCGAAGCGGCGGGCGATGATGTCGCTGGTGCCGCCGGCGCCGAAGCCGACGATGAAGCGCAAAGGCCGGTCCGGCCAGGCCTGCGCCGTGCCGGAGACAAGCGCCCCGCAGAGCAGGAGGCAGCACCGCAGGGCGGCCGATTGCTGCCGCGACATTGTTGTATTCCTGGACGTTCTTGGGACGTAGCCTAACGCCGTGCGGGGGAATGTCGAGGGAGCGAGGCCTATCGGATGTCCTCGATGCGGATCATCTCTGCCGCCCAGGCACGATAGATCGCCATGAAGCTGCCGAGTTCGGCGGGCGTGCTGCCGACCGCGGTCATGCCGAGGGTGTCGAGGCGGGCACGGACCTCGCGTTCAGCCAGGGCGGCGGCGGCGGCGCCGGCGACAAGTCAGTCCTTGTGGGTTCGGCATTAAAGCCGTGGGTCTTCTTCAACCCTTAGTCGTTATTTTTGTAACTGGGGCGAACCCCGGGCGGCGGTGCGTTTTGGGGATTCCCCTGCCGGGTGTTGTCCGATTCCCTGGGATGGTGCCGGTACCCGAGAACCCTGATGGTCTGACGCCAGCGGAGTTGAAGTCTCTGCTGCTGGAGTTGTTCGGGCGGGTGCGCGAC
>JAQGIA010000013.1 GCA_028291445.1 Belnapia sp. | reverse complement strand
GGCTGATGGCGCTGGCGATGGGCTCGGATACCGGTGGCTCCATCCGCCTGCCGGCGGCCTTCTCCGGCTGCGTCGGGCTGAAGCCGACCTATGGGCGGCTGTCCCGCCGCGGGGTGGTGCCGCTGTCGTTCAGCATGGACCATACCGGGCCGCTGACCCGAACGGTCGAGGATTGCGCCCTGGCGATGCAGGTACTGGCCGGGCACGACCCGGTCGACCCCGGCTCGGCGCCGGTGCCGGTCGATGACTACCTGGCGCAGCTGCGCGACGGGGTGCGCGGTCTCCGCCTCGGCTATGCCCGGGCCTACAACATCGAGGCCGGCATCGATGCCGAGGCGCTCGCCGCCAACGACGCGGCGGTGGAGGTGCTGGCCAAGCTCGGCGCCGAGGTGGTGGAGGTGACCATGCCGTCGCTGAAGCGCTTCGAGGCGGCGGTCTGGACCATCATCCATGCGGAATCCTTCGCCATCCACCAGCAGGACCTGCGCAGCCGGCCGGAGGCCTATGGCCGCACCACGCGGGAACGCATCATGCTCGGCGCCTTCGTCACCGGGCCGCAGTATGTCCAGGCCCAGCGCCTGCGCCGCAGCCTGATGCTCGAGGTGGATGAGCTGTTCCGGGATGTCGACGCCATCCTCTCGGCCCCGGCGCATGGCGCGGCGCCGGCCGCCGCCGACTCCGACGACGGGCCCTGGCGCATCGCCCAGCCGATCACCGCCGCTTTCAACGTCACCGGCCATCCGGCGTTGTGCCTGCCGGCCGGCTTCGCCGCCAACGGGTTGCCGCTGTCCCTGCAGATCGCCGGCCGCAACTTCGCCGAGGCCACGGTGCTGCGCATCGGCCATGCCTATGAGCAGGCGACCGAATGGCACATGCGCCGGCCGCCGGAGCCCCGGACATGAGCGACGAGCTCTGCTTCCTGAACATCGCCGAGGCGGCGCGGCGCATCGCCGCCCACGACCTTTCGCCGGCGGAACTGACCAGCGCCTGCCTCGCCCGGATCGAGGCGATGGACGGGGTGCTGCGCAGCTTCATCCGGGTGACGGCCGAGCCGGCGATGGCGACCGCACGTGCCGCCGAGGCCGAGATCATGGCCGGCGGCCCGCGCAGTGCGCTGCATGGCGTACCCTTCGCCCTGAAGGACATCTTTGCCAGCGAGGGCCTGCCCACCACCGGGCATTCGCAGCGCTGCGTCGACAACATCGCCACCGAGGATGCCGCCACCACCGCCAGCCTGAAGGCGGCGGGCGGCGTGTTGCTGGGCAAGCTGGCGACGCATGAATTCGCCACCGGCGGACCTTCCTGGGACCTGCCCTTCCCGCCCGCGCGCAATCCCTGGGATCTGACGCGCTTCCCCGGCGGTTCTTCTTCCGGCTCGGGCGTCGCGGTGGCGGCGGGGCTGGTGCCGGGGGCGATGGGTTCGGATACCGGCGGCTCCATCCGCCTGCCGGCCGCCTTCTGCGGCACCGCGGGGCTGAAGCCGACCTATGGCCGCGTCAGCAAGCGCGGCGTGCTGCCGCTGAGCTTCACGCTCGACAACGCGGGGCCGCTCGCCTGGACGGTCGAGGATTGTGCCATCCTGTTGCAGGCCATCGCCGGCCATGACCCGCGCGATCCGGCCAGTGCCGACGTGCCGGTACCGGATTTTTCCGCGGAATTGCACGCGGGGATCAAGGGCATGAAGATCGGCCTGGTCCGCCACTGGTACGAGAGCGATCGCCGCGCCAGCGACGCGACCATCGCCGCCATGGATGCCGCCGTCGCCATCCTCCGCGGATTGGGCGCCGAGGTACGCGAGATCACCCTGCATCCGCTGGCCGCCTACCAGGCCACCATGCGCGTCACCGGCGCCGCCGAGAGCTTCGCCATCCATGCCGATTGGCTCCGCAGCCGGCCGCAGGACTACGGCGAGGTCTTCCGCTACCGGATCTTCCCGGGCGCCATGATCAGCGGCCCCGAATACGTCCAGGCGCAGCGCTTCCAGCGCCTGCTGGCGGATGAGATGCGGGCGGCGCTGCGCGACGTCGACGCCCTGCTCACCTCGACCACCTGGGGCGAGGCGCCGGTGATGGCGGAGATGCGGGCGGAGGCGAATTTCGCCGCCCCGCCGCTGACCAACCCGTGGAACGTGGCGCAGCTGCCCTGCCTGTCGCTCTGCAACGGCTTCGGCCCGAATGGCCTGCCGCTGTCGCTGCAATTCGCCACGCGCCCCTTCGACGAGGCGACCCTGCTGCGGATCGGCCAAGCCTATGAGGCGGCAACGCCCTGGCGGCAGCGGCGCCCGGTGGTGCCGGCGACCGGACCGGCCGAGCATCCGGTCAGCCAGGCGGCGCCGCCCCCAGCGGAACCCTGGGGCCGGGATGTCGCGGCCCTGGCGCGGCACGCCGCCATCGCCCCGGACGCGGCGCAATTCGCCCAGCTTGCCGAGGCGTTGCCGCATCTCGATGCGATGATCGCCGCCCTGCCGCGCGACCTGCCCTTCGGGGCGGAACCGGCCAATGCCACCTTCCTGGATACGGAGTAGCGGCGATGAATTATTGGACCATCGCCGAGGCGTCCCGCCACATCGCCGACCGCTCGCTCTCGCCGGTCGAGCTGACCCAGGAATTGCTCGGCCGGATCGAGACCTTCGACCCGCAGATCAATGCCTATATCCGCCCGACGCCGGAGCTGGCGCTGGAGCAGGCGCGCCAGGCCGAGGCCGAGATCGCCGCCTCCGGCCCGCGCGGCCCGATGCATGGCATCCCCTTCGCGCTGAAGGATATTTTTTCGACGGCGGGCATTCCCACCACCGGCCATTCCCGCAGCGCGATCGACCATGTCCCGGCCGAGGATGCGGTCACCGTCTCGAAGCTGTACGCGGCCGGCGGCGTGCTGCTCGGCAAGCTGGCGACGCATGAATTCGCCCATGGCGGGCCGAGCTTCGACCTGCCCTGGCCACCGGCGCGCAACCCCTGGAACACCGCGCATATCACCGGCGGCTCCTCCTCCGGCTCGGGTGCGGCGGTAGCGGCCGGGCTGGCGCTGGGGGCGATGGGCTCGGATACCGGCGGCTCGATCCGCAACCCGGCGGCGCTCTGCGGCATCAGCGGGCTCAAGCCGACCTATGGGCTGCTGTCCCGCCGTGGGGTCTGGACCAACTCCTTCAGCTACGACCACGCCGGGCCCATGGCCTGGACCGCCGAGGATTGCGCCATCATGCTCGGCGCGCTGGCGGGCCACGATCCGCTCGACCCGGCCAGCGCCGATCGCCCCATCCCGGACTACCGCGCCGCGCTGACCGGGGATATCCGCGGCCTCCGCATCGGCGTGCTGCGCGAGCTGTACGAGACCGACGTGCCCATCCCTGCCGTGGCCAAGGCGGCGATGGAGGCGGCGCTGGAGGTGCTGCGCGGCCTCGGCGCGGTGCTGGAGGATGTCCGCATCCGGCCCGCCGCCGACTATTACGCGGTGAAGGTGCTGACCGCCGAGGCCGAGCTTTACGCCGTGCACGAGAAGGGGCTGCGGGAGAATCCGGAGAAGTTCGGCGAGGATTTCCTCGGCCGCTCGCTCGCCGCCATCCTGATCCGGGCCGAGGATTACCTGCAGGCGCAGCGCGAACGCCGCGTCATGCTGGCCGAATTCGCCCCGCTCTATGCGAAGTACGACGTGCTGGTGACGGCGGCCCCCGGCCCCGCGCCCCGTTTCGAGGCGTGGAGAACCATCCACTTCTGGCAGAAGGGCTCGCTCACCACCCCCTTCAACGTCAGCGGCGGCCCGGCCATCTCGCAATGCATCGGCTTCACCCCGGAAGGCCTGCCGCTGTCCATGCAGGTGGCAGGCCGGCCCTTCGACGATGCCCAGGTGCTGCGCGTGGCGCATGCCTATGAGCAGGCCACCCCCTGGCGGGACCGTCGCCCCGCGCTGACCCCCGGCGCCGCCGCGCCGCCGCTGCCCCCGGTGCCGGACCCGACCCCGGCCGAGGTGACCGCGGCCGAGCGCGACGCCATCGCCCTGATCGCCCGGCGCGCCGGGCTGGTGCTGAACGCCCGGCAGTTCGAACTGCTTTGCGCCGCCGCCCCCTATGTGGAACAGATGGCCGGCCGGCTGCGGCGGCCCCGCGGCTTCACCGAGGAGCCGGCGAACATCTTCCAGTTCGGAGCAGTTTGAACCCCATGCGAGCCCCCGTCCCGCCCGGCGTCATCGGCCATAACCGCAGCCTGGTCTCCCGCAATTACGCGGTGCTGCCGCCGGACGGCATGTTCCCCAGCTTCGTGCCCTGGCTGGACAAGGCCTCGGTCTTCTACCAGGCGACCCCGAAGCTGGGCGCCGGCTTCGCCCAGGGCCGACTGGAAGCCGTCCCCGGCGGCGGCACCGTCGCCCCGCGTGAGGATGGGCTGGAGCATTTCCTCTATGTGCTGGAAGGCACGCTGGATGTCGCCGCCGATGCCGCGACCGCCATGCTGGAGCCGGGCGGCTTCGCCTATATCCCGGCCGGCGCCCGCTACAGCCTGCGCAACGCCGGCGATGTCCTGCTGCGCGCGGTCTGGATCAGCCGCCCCTATGTCGAGGCGGCCGGTATCGCTCCACCCGCCGCACGCTTCGGCACCCGCGACACCACGCCGGTAACCCGCGTCGACGACAGCGGCCGCTGGCGGCAGTACCTGCTCGGCAATCTCGACATGTCCATGGACTTCGAGATGAACATCATGGGCTTCGACCGCGGCACCCATTTTCATTGTGTCGAGACCCATATCATGGAGCACGGCCTGCTGATGCTGGAAGGCCAGGGGCTGCAACTGCTGGATCGCGACTGGCACGAGGTCTGGACCGGGGACTTCATTTGGATGGGTCCCTTCGTGCCGCAGCAATTCTACTGCACCGGCTGGGGCGGCGCCGCCTACCTGCTCTACAAGGACGTCAACCGGGAGGTCGCCTTCTGACCATGCAGGCTCCCGCTCCCGGCACGATGATGCATCTGGCGGCCCGGTCGGACCGGCGCGGCCTGGTGCAGTTGGCCATCCATCTGGCGCTGCTGCTCGGCACCGGGACCCTCGTGGCGCTGACGGAGGGCTGGTGGCTGGCACCCGCCGTGGTGGCGCTCGGCATCGTCCAGGCAGCGCTCTTCGCCCCCTTCCACGAGACGATGCACCAGACCGCCTTCGCCAGCCGCCGGTTGAACGCCGTGGTCGGCTGGCTGGCTGGCCTGCCCTCGCTGTTCAACTGGCATTTCTACCAGCAATTCCACCTGGCGCATCACCGCCACACCCAGATCCCCGGCAAGGATCCGGAGTTGCTGGCGCCGCCCTCGGACCGGCTGCCCGGCTATCTCTCGCGCATGCTGGGGATCCCCTACTGGACCTCGCGGCTGCGCTTCGTCGCGGATGGGCTGCGCGGCGACCTCTCGGCCTATCCCTACGTCCATCCGGCGGCGGCGGCGCGGGTCATCCGCAGCTTCCGGATGCAGGTCGTGGTCACGCTGACGGTGGCGCTGCTGGCTGGCATCGCCTTCGGCTGGCAGGCGCCGCTGCTGTTCTGGGTGCTGCCGCAACTGCTCGGCCAACCCTTCCTGCGGCTCTATCTGTTCACCGAGCACACCGGCTGCTCGATGGACCGCAACTGGCTGACCAATACCCGCACCATGCTGACGACGCGGGCGGTGCGGCTGCTGATGTGGAACATGCCCTTCCATGCCGAGCACCACCTGTATCCCTTCATTCCCTTCCACCGGCTGGGCGATGCGCATGCCCTGCTGCACGACAAGCTGGCGCATGTGCATCCGGGCTATGCCGATTGGCATGCCAAACACCTGAAGGCGCTCCGGGCATGACGAACGAAGGCAGCTTCACGCTGGGCGACCTGCCGCTGCACCGGGGCGGCACCCTGCCCGGCGCGCAGATCGTCTGGAAGACCCACGGCACGCTGAATGCGGCGCGCGACAATGTCGTGCTCTATCCCACCAGCTATGGCGCGCAGCACCCCGACCTCGAATGGCTGATCGGGCCGGAGGGCATCCTCGACCCGACCCGCTGGTTCATCGTCATCCCCAACATGTTCGCCAACGGGCTCTCGACCTCGCCCTCCAACAGCGCGGACTGGCCGGCGCTGGTCACCGCCTGGGACAATGTCCGCGCCCAGCGCCGGCTGCTGGCCGAGGTCTTTGGCATCGAGACGCTGCATGCCGTCTACGGCTGGTCCATGGGTGCGCAGCAGGCCTATCACTGGGCCGCCGCCTTCCCGGAAATGGTGCAGCGCATCATCGTCAATTGCGGCAGCGCCCGCACCGCCGTGCACAACCAGGTCTTCCTGCGCAGCCAGATGGCGGTGCTGGAAGCCGCACCCGAATACGACGGCAAGGGCGGCTTTTCCGCCCAGCCGCTGGCGGCGCTGCGGGCCTTCGGCCGGGTCTATGCGAGCTGGGCGCTGAGCCAGGATTTCTACCGCGCCGGGCTGCACCTGACCGCGCTCGGCGCGCCGGACCTCGATACCTTCCTGCGCACCGATTGGGAGGAACGCTTCGGCCGCCGCCCCGCCGCCGACCTGCTGGCCCAGCTGCGCACCTGGGACGCCGGGGATATCGCCGATGGCGGCGACCTGGCCGCCGCGCTGGGTGCCATCCGGGCACGCGTGCTGCTGCTGCCCTCGGCGACGGACCTCTATTTCCGGGTCGCCGACAACGAGGCCGAAATGCCGCATCTGCGGCATGGCCGGCTGCTGCCGATTCCCAGCATCTGGGGCCATCGCGCCGGCAATCCGGGGCCGAACCCGGCGGATGCCGCCTTCATCAAGGCGGCGGTGCGGGAGTTGCTGGAGAGCTGACGCCGCCACAGGCCCGGGGCCTGCCGGCCGCCGCAGCGTTCAGATGTCGAGGCTCGTGCCGGCCGCCTGGCGCAGCGCCGCCGCCAGCCGCTCCGCGCCATCCATCCAAAGGCCGCTCTCGGCCGCCGCCGCCGGCGCTTCCCGCGCGGCCTGGCGGACCGCGACGGGCAGCAGCAGCACCAGCGCCGCCAGCATCCGGCGGTCGCGGTCCTGCGGCAGGGCGGCCAGGAATTCACCAGCCAGATCGGCTTCCCGCACCAGCAGGTAGGGGCCCCAGTCATCCGCCTCGGCGCCGGGCCAGGCGGTGAACATCACCGGCCAATCCGCGCGGGAGCGGAATTCGAGCACCGGCCCCTCGCCCCGCTGGGCCAGCTTGAAGCGCAGCCGGGGCCAGGCCAGGGCACCGTCGCGGACCCCTTCCAGCCAGATGTCGAGGTGGCGGTAGCCGCCATCGGGCGTCGCGTAATGCTCCTGCAGCCGCACGGTGGCCAGGCTGGGGGCCAAGCCAGGAGCCAGGCTGGGGACAGCGAACGGGGACGACGGGATGGGCGGCGGTGCCTCGGCCGGCTGGGGCGGCGGCGGGGCTGACCAGGGGATCGGCGCCGGCGGC
>JAQGIA010000681.1 GCA_028291445.1 Belnapia sp. | reverse complement strand
GCCGCCGGCGGCCAGGGCGCCCCGCTGGTGCCGGTGGTCCATGCCGCCATGGCCGCCAACCTGCCCAAGCCGCTGGCGGTCCTGAACCTGGGCGGCGTCGGCAACGTCACCTTCATCGGCTCGGATGGCGCGCTGGTCGCCTTCGACACCGGCCCGGCCAATGGCCCGCTGGATGATTGGGCGCGCAAATCCACCGGGAAGGATTACGACAAGGACGGCCACCTGGCCCTGGCCGGAGCGCCGGACGGCGCCGTGCTGGGCCGGCTGATGGCGCATCCCTACCTGGCGGCGCCACCGCCGAAATCGCTCGACCGGCTGGACTTCGACCGCGCCCTGCGTGAGGCCGGGGCGGGCGGGCTCTCGCCGCAGGATGGGGCGGCGACGCTCGCCACCTTCTGCGCCGTCTGCGTCGCCGCCGCCGCCCGGCATTTCCCCGAACCACCGTTGCAATGGCTGGTCGGCGGCGGCGGACGGCGCAATCCGGCAATCATGCGGGCGCTGGCCGGGGTGCTGGAACAGCCGGTGCGGCCGGTGGAAGTCGCCGGCTGGAACGGCGATGCGCTGGAGGCCCAGGCCTTCGGCGTGCTGGCGGCGCGGGTGACGCGGGGGCTGCCGCTGACCTTCCCGGGTACCACCGGCGTGGCCCGGCCGCTGACCGGCGGGCGGGTGATCGGCGCGCTGCTGTAGCTACCCGGCGGCCTTGGCGGCATCCGCCAGCCAGGGCCAGCGGGCCAGGGTCACCGGGCTGTCCGGCGCATAGGCGATGCAGCTGCCGACCAGCGCCGGGCGCTTGCGCTCCACCGGCTCCCCGGCCGCCACCTTCCGCGCCAGCTCCGCGCGTTCCTTGCGGGCACGGATCGGGTAAAGGGTTTGGTAGGCCACCGTCGCCATCTGTCCGAGCACCTCGCGCAGATGGGTGCAGCCCTGCACCCCGCCGACCCGCTCGGCCACCGCCCGGTTGAACCCCGGGCCGATCGTCAGCCCGGCGAGCCGGCTGAAATTCGGCGCGGCGCCCGGGCATATCGCATAGGGGGTATGGTCGGAGGCGGCCTCGCAGGCCACCACCTCCATGTCCTCCCGCACCGTCAGCCGCAGCCACAACCCATGCAGCGGGTCGCCCGGCTGCATCACGCCGCGGTTGTCGTTCTCGAAGGGGTGGGCCTTGGTATCGACGAGGTGGGCCTCGATATCGAACAGCCCATCCGCCCGGTGGTAGCCGCGCAGCTGGATATCCCTCAGATGCAGCAACTCGCGCTCGGCGGGGGTGGAAAGCGGCATGGCACCATCCTGTTGTGCAGTGCAATAGGATGTCATGCCATGCGCCCCGCCGAGTGCATAGGGTGCTAACGATGCGGCGATCGGGGCCGCATCGCAGGATTGTTGCCAAGGCTTGCTTGGGGCCTTGCTTGGCCAAGGCCCCTCGGGGCAGAACAGCCGCGTTCCGGAGCCTTGCTGCTTGGTCCCTCATTTCCCTTCCGCCCCCGTGAAGCGAACCGTCCAGATGGCGGTCGGCAGCGTCGTGGTGGCCTGCGCGGTGCTCGGCTTGAAGCTCGCCGCCTGGTGGCTGACCGGCAGCGTCGCCCTGCTGGCCGATGCGCTGGAAAGCGTGGTGAATGTCGCCGCGGCGATCGCCGCGCTGATCGCGGTGCATTATTCGTCCCTGCCGGCCGATGCCAATCATCCCTACGGCCATACCAAGGCGGAATATTTCTCCGCCGTGCTGGAAGGCGCGCTGATCGTCCTGGCGGCGGTCGCCATCCTGCACCAGGCCTGGGGCGCCTATCTGCTGCCGCGGACGCCGGACCAGCCGGTGGCCGGCCTGCTGATCTCGGCCGCCGCCACCGCGCTGAACGGGACCTGGGCGGCGGCGCTGTTCCGCCAGGGGCGCCGGGCGAAATCCCCGGCGCTGGTCGCCGCGGCGCATCACCTGGTCTCGGACGTGGTCACCTCCGGCGGCGTGGTGATCGGCGTCGGGCTGGTGGCGCTCACCGGCATCCTCTGGCTGGACCCGCTGCTGGCCGCGCTGACGGCGCTCAACATCCTGTGGTCGGGCAGCCGGCTGGTGCGGGAAAGCGTCGGCGGGCTGATGGATGAGGCGGTGGAGCCGGGGTTGCTCGCCCGCATCCGCACCGTCGTCTCCGACAATGGCGATGGCGCGATCGAGGCGCACGACCTGCGCACCCGCCATGCCGGGCGGCTGACCTTCATCGAGTTTCATCTGGTGGTGCCGGGGGCGATGACGGTGGAGGTGGCGCATGAGATCTGCGACCGGATCGAGGCGGCGCTGAAGGCCGAGGTCGAGGGCGCCAGCATCAGCATCCATGTCGAGCCGGACGGCAAGGCCAAGCACCGAGGCGTGCTGGTGCTGTGACCCGGCCGGGAGCGACCGGTCCGGCCGTGCCGCGGCCGGCCGGGCTGCGCCACCATGGGTCCGGCCGGGTGGCGGGGCGTCGGGCGGATCGGATCTCGCGGCGGCTTCCGTCCTGGGCCGCGCTGGCCTCGCTCGGGCTGCACGGTGCTGCGCTGGCCGCGGTGCTGCTGCTGATGCAGCGCACGCCACGGCCCGATGCCGGGGCCAGCCAATCCGTCGAGGTGGTCTGGCAGGAACAGAGCGGGGAAGTCCCCGGCGAGCCGAACGAGCCGCAGCCGCCCGCCGCGCCGCTGCTGCCGGAGCCACCGCCGCCGGCCCCCGAGGCCAGCGCGCCG
>JAQGIA010000677.1 GCA_028291445.1 Belnapia sp. | reverse complement strand
GTCGGCAATGCCCGCGCCGCCCTGGTGAACTGGCTATTCGCCCGGCAGCGTGGCGGCACCGTGCTGCTGCGGCTGGACGATACCGACCTCGAACGTTCCAAGGCGGAATACGCCACGGCGCTGGAGGAGGACCTCCGCTGGATGGGCCTCGACTGGGACGAGAGCTTCCGCCAGTCCGACCGCCTGCCGCTGTATGCCGCTGCCGCCGAGCGGCTGAAGGCCAGCGGCCACCTCTATCCCTGCTTCGAATCCGAGGATGAGCTGCGCTCCAAGCGGGAGCAGCGGCTGAAGCAGGGCCGCCCGCCGCTCTACGATCGCGGCGCGCTGAAGATGACGCCGGAGCAATATGCCAAGGCCATCGCCAATGGCAAATCGCCCTATTGGCGCTTCAAGCTCTCCGGCCGCACCGTGGAATGGCGCGACGGCGTGCTCGGCCAGCGCGGGGTGAAGCTGCCCAGCCTGTCCGACCCGGTGCTGATCCGCGCCGACGGCTCGCCGCTCTATACCTTCACCAGCGTGGTGGACGACCTCGAGAGTAAGGTCACCCACATCATCCGCGGCGAGGACCACGTCACCAATACCGGTGTCCAGCTCGATATCTGGGAGGCGCTCGGCGGCCGGGCCGAGGCGCTCAGCTTCGCCCATCTGCCGCTGCTGACGGATGCCGATGGCGGGCCGCTCTCGAAACGCCTCGGCAGCCTGGCGCTGCGCCAGCTTCGCCGCGACGGGGTGGAGCCGGCGGCGCTGGCCGGCTACCTCGCCGCCCTCGGCACCTCGCAGGATCCGGCGCCGGGCATGCCGGCGGATCTGGTGCCCGGCTTCGCACTGACCGCCATTTCCCGTTCCCCGGCGCGGTTCGACGTGCAGCAGTTGCTCGCGCTGAACCGCAAGCTGCTGCACACGGCGCCCTTCGAGGCGATGCGGGCGCAGTTGCCGGAAGGGGCGGACGAGGAATTCTGGCTGGTGGTCCGCGGCAACCTCGACCTGCTGAGCGAGGTCAGGCTGTGGTTCGAGGTCGCCCGCGGCACCGTGGTGCCCCCGGTGCAGCCAGGCGAGGCCGAATTCCTGCGCGCCGCCCTGGCCGCCCTGCCGCCCGAGCCCTGGGACACCACCACCTGGGGGGCCTGGACCGAGGCGCTGAAAGCCGCCACCGGCCGCAAGGGCAAGGCGCTGTTCCTGCCGCTGCGCCTCGCCCTGACCGGCGAGGAGCACGGCCCGGAGCTGAAGCTGCTGCTGCCGCTGATCGGGCGGGAGAGGGCGGCGCTGCGGCTGCGGCTCGGCGCCGAGGCCTGAATTCGGGGCGGCAACCTGCCCGGCGCGCAACCGTCCGGGGCGAGCCCGCCGCATCGGCGCTTCTATCGGCGCGGATCATGGTCTAGAATGTCAGCCATGTTCCAGGGCTGTCGCTGCCGCTGCTGATCTCATCCCGCGCGCGGGCTTGACCCGCGCGCCCAGCCGCGTGCCTTTGCGACCACCGCCATGGATACCCCCCGATGACCGAGCTTCTGCTGCATAATAGCCTGACCCGCGCCAAGGAATCCTTCGCGCCGATCGATCCCGCGCATGTGCGGATGTATGTCTGCGGCCCGACCGTCTATGACCTGGCGCATCTCGGCAATGCCCGGTCGGTGATCGTCTTCGACGTGCTGTTCCGCCTGCTGCAGCGGCTCCATCCGCGGGTCAGCTACATCCGCAACATCACCGACGTGGACGACAAGATCAACGCCCGTGCGGCCGAGAGCGGCGAGCCCATCGCCGCCATCACCGCCCGCACCACGGCGGATTTCCACGCCGACATGGCCGCGCTGGGCAACCTGCCGCCGACCGGAGAACCGCGCGCCACGGACGCCATCGCCCCGATGATCGGCCTCATCGAGCGGCTGATCGACCGCGGCCATGCCTATGCGGCGGAAGGCCATGTGCTGTTCAGCGTGGTCTCCTTCCCGGACTACGGCGCCCTCTCGGGCCGCACGCCCGATGAGCTGGTCGCCGGCGCCCGCGTCGAGATCGCCCCCTACAAGCGCGACGCCGGCGACTTCGTGCTGTGGAAGCCGGCCGATCCGGCGGCGCCCGGCTGGGACAGCCCCTGGGGCCGCGGCCGCCCGGGCTGGCACATCGAATGCTCCGCCATGTCCTGGCAGGCGCTCGGCGAGACCTTCGACATCCATGGCGGCGGCCACGACCTGATCTTCCCACACCACGAGAACGAGGTGGCGCAGAGCCGCTGCGCCTTCGGCACCGCCACCATGGCCACCACCTGGCTGCACAACGGCATGCTGCGGGTCGACGGCGAGAAGATGTCGAAGTCGCTCGGCAATTTCCTGACCGTGCGGGACATCCTGGCGCGCGGCACCTGGGCCGGCGAGGCGTTTCGCCTGCTCGTGCTGAAGACGCATTACCGCGCCTCGCTCGACTTCACCCTGGCCGGCCTGGACGAAGCCAAGGCCGAGTTGGACGACGACTACGCCATGCTTGCCCGCGCCGTGCCGGCGCCGGACCTCGAAGCGCCCCGCGTAGAAATGGTCGCCTGGGCGCTGGAGCCGCTGCACGACGACCTCAACACCGCCCTGGCGCTGACCCGGCTGCGCGACCTCCGCACCCTGGAGAACGTCGCCAGCGTCGGCGGCAGCGCCGCCACCGTGTTGCACCGGGCCGGTAAGAACTGGCCGGTGGTCCCCGGCCTCGCCGCCGCGGCCTTCCGCGAGGTGGCTGCCGTGCTCGGCCTCGCCGGCGCCGAACCCGGGACCTGGCTGCGCGGCGGCGATGACACGGGTTGGGTGGACGCGGCCATCGCCGCCCGCCTTGCCGCCCGGAGCGCGAAGAACTTCGCCGAGGCCGATCGCATCCGCGACGATCTCAAGGCCAAGGGCATCACCCTGGAAGACGGCCCGCAGGGGACCGTCTGGCGCCGCGCATGACCCAGACCGCCGAGGATTGGATGGATGCGCTCAAGCGCATCGCCATGACCGATCCGAAGCGGGCCTGGCTGCGGGCCCATCTCGACGCGCCCGATTGCACCGCGACCGAGGCCGCCCTGGCCGCCGCCGCCGGTCAGCCCATCGCCCAGTACCAGGCGCTGGCGGCCGAATTCGCCGTGGCGCTCGACGTGGACCTGCCCGCGACGCCGCTCGCGCTGCTGGCCGAGCGGGCAGGGGAGGGGGGCCTGGAGGGCTGGCGCCTGCGTGCGCCGCTGGCCTTCGCGCTCGGCATCCACCGCGTGGTGCCGGATGCCTGGACCCGCGGCGGCAAGGATGCCGCCAAGCTGCATCCGGCACCGGGCGAAAGCCCCATCATCGTGCTGGTCCGGCCGCA
>JAQGIA010000613.1 GCA_028291445.1 Belnapia sp. | reverse complement strand
CCGGCATTCGCCGGGAGGGGCGGCAGCCCGGCATTCGAAAGGGGCGGCAGTCCGGCATTCGAAAGGGGCGGCAGCCCGGCATCCGCCGGGAGGGGCAGCAGCCGGGCGAAGCCGCCGATCGGGGTGCGGCAGGAGCCGTCGAGCGCCGCCAGCAGCGCCCGTTCGGCCCGGCTGACCGCCGCCGCCTCGCGGTCCTCGATGGCCGAGAGCAATTCCAGCAATTCCGTATCGGCACTGCGGCAGGTGATGCCGACGATCCCCTGCCCGGCCGAGGGAACCATCGCCTCGGGGTCCAGCACCACGCCGGCCATGGCTTCCAGGCCCAGCCGCCGCAGCCCGGCCAGTGCCAGCAGGCTGGCGGTGAATTCCCCGGCGCGGACCCGCTCCAGCCGGGTCTGTATATTGCCGCGGATCATCCGGCAGCGCAGGTCGGGCCGGGCATGCAGGATCTGCGACTGCCGCCGGACCGAGGCGGTGCCGATCACCGCGTCGGCCGGCAGGCAGCCATAGGGATCGCCCGGGTCCGGCACGCCGCAGTCCGCGCCGAGGATGATGGCATCCCGCGCATCCTCCCGCTTCAGGGTGCAGGCCAGGGCGATGCCGGGCGGCAATTCGGTTTCCAGGTCCTTCAGGCTATGCACCGCGAAATCGACCCGGCCATCCAGCAACGCCTCGTGGATCTCCTTGGCGAACAGGCCCTTGCCGCCGATCTCGGCCAATGCCCGGTCCTGGATGCGGTCGCCCGAGGTGGCGATGACATGCTCCTCGAAGGCCGCCGTCCCATGCAGGAAAGGCGGCCGCAGCACTGGGCAGAAGCCGCTGATGATCGACAGGAAGTGCCGGGTCTGCCACAGGGCGAGCGGCGAGCCCCGGGTACCGACGCGGAGCGGCAGGGCCCGCCCTTGGGAACGCCCCTTGGCGGGGCCGGTGGAGCGGCCATGGGGGTTTCCCATGGTGAAGGTTTCGACTGGCGGCATCGCCGGGGTTTAGGCCGTGCCGACGGAAGGGGAAAGTACGGATGGATGCCTCGGCCGTGGTGCTCGGCCTCGAATCGAGCTGCGACGAAACCGCCGCCGCGGTGCTGCGCGCCGACGGCACCATCCTGGCCGAGGCGGTGCTCAGCCAGCTCGAGGAGCACGCCCCCTATGGCGGGGTGGTGCCGGAAATCGCCGCCCGCGCCCATCTGGACCATCTGCCGCGGCTGGCCGCCCGGGTGATGGCCGAGGCGGGGCTCGGCTTCGGCGACCTCGCCGGCATCGCCGCCACCTCGGGCCCGGGGCTGATCGGCGGGCTGATCGTCGGCGCCAGCTTCGGCAAGGGCCTGGCCATTGCCCGCGGCCTGCCCTTCGTCGCGGTCAATCACTTGGAGGCGCATGCGCTGACCGCGACCCTCCCGGGCATCGTTCCCGAAGGCGCCCGCTTCCCCTACCTGCTGCTGCTGCTCTCGGGCGGGCATTGCCAATGCGTGGCGGTGGAGGGCATCGGCCGCTACCGCCGGCTCGGCACCACGCTCGACGATGCGGTGGGCGAGGCCTTCGACAAGACCGCCAAGCTGCTCGGCCTGCCCTGGCCCGGCGGCCCGGCGCTGGAACGGCTGGCGACCCGGGGCGACCCCCGCGCCCATGCCCTGCCGCGGCCGCTGCTCGGCCGGGCCGGCTGCGACTTCTCCTTCAGCGGGTTGAAGACCGCGGTGGCGCATGCGGTCGGGCGCATCCCGGCCGAGGTCCGGCAGGATGCGGCCCGGCTGCTGCGGGCGCAGGCCGATCTCGCCGCCAGCTTCCAGGCCGCGGTCGCCGCGGTGCTGGCCGATCGCGCCCGGCATGCGCTGGATGCGCTGCCGGCCGCCACGGCCCTGGTGGTCGCCGGCGGCGTCGCCGCCAATGCCGCGGTGCGCGGGGCGCTGGCCGGGGTCGCGGCGGAACGCGGCCTGGCGCTGGTGGCGCCGCCCATCCGGCTCTGCACGGACAATGCCGTCATGGTCGCCTGGGCGGGGATCGAGCGGCTGCGGCTGGGCCTCGCCGATCCGCTCGGCCATGCGCCGCGGCCGCGCTGGCCGCTGGAGAGCCTGGCAGGGCTGGAATAGGCGTCTGGCGCATTGCCTTGACGCATTTCCTGAGCCGTCAGGCGAATTCGCCTGAGGTAAAACTTCTTCAACGCGCGCTCACGGCAGTCCCCAGGCCGGCCGCCCGGCCCGTCCTGCCGGCCAGCGCCCGGAGGCCGGTCCCGACCTGTTCTAACTCCCGGCCGACCAACGCCGCCATGCTGCGGAGCTGGCCGAGCACCTCGGCCTCCGACTCCGGGCATGGTCATGCGCCTGCCATACGGCCAGCGCCGCCACCGCGATCACCAACAGGATGAGCAAGGCACGAAGACCGAGGCTGCGCCGGCCGGGCGAGGCAGCCTGCACGCCCGGGTTGCTGGCAGAGGCGGTGAATATACCGATTAGGAAGGCGACGACCTTGCACAGCCCAGCGACACCCTGGGCTGCCGCGGCCAACGAACCGGGAGCGATCGGCCAACTCCCCGCGTTAACCCCCGGCTTGCTTCCCAGCGCGGCGGAGCACGGCGCAAAGCCGGGAGAAACTCAGCCAGAAGGCGCCATGCCCCGGCGCATCCTCCGGGTTGGCGCCGATGCGCGGCTCGCCACGCCGCAGCAGGCCGAGCCGTGCCTC
>JAQGIA010000555.1 GCA_028291445.1 Belnapia sp. | reverse complement strand
TTGAGGAAGGCGGTGGCGGCCGAAACCCGGCGGCCGTTCTGGATGGCGCGCTGGAAAGAGCCGACGCCGGCCTGGTCGCCGCTGTTGTAGTCGGGGTTGCGCGGGATGCCGGAGGTGATAGCGCCCTGGATGAAGGCTTCCGACATTGGATGGAACCAGTCCATGTCGGTGACCGGCAGCCTGCCCTCGCGGCCGCGGATGCCGGACTCGCCATGGCCGATGCGGCGTTCGGTGCGAAGGAAATAGGGCAGCATGTCGGCATAGCCCCAGCCGCGGTTGCCGCGCTGCGCCCAATGGTCGAGGTCGGCCGGCTGGCCACGGTTGTAGATCATACCATTGACCGAGGAGCCGCCGCCCAGCGTGCGGCCCTGCACGGTGCTGATCCGCCGCCCGCCGGTCATCGCCAGCGGCTCGGTCTTGAACTGCCAGGTCACCTTCGGGTCCACCAGCGTCTTGATGAAGCCGGCGGGGACATGGATGAAGGGGTTGCGGTCCGGCGGACCCGCTTCCAGCAGGCAGACGGTGGTGGTGCCATCGGCGGTCAGCCGGTTGGCGAGCACCGAGCCGGCGGCACCGGCGCCGACGATGACGTAATCGAAGCTGTCGGCGGGGCTGGGCATGGGGTGATCCTGCTGGAGCGTGCGGCGAAGCGGTGCGGGGTTCAGGCTATAAACCGAACCGCGACGCTGCCAAGCACCCCGAAATCGGCGCTGACCGCATCGCCCCGGCCGATCGGGAGCGGGACCATGCAGGTGCCGGTCGTCACGTATTGCCCGGCCGCCAGGGTCACCCCCTGCGCCGACAGCTCATTGGCCAGCCAGCAGAGCGCGATGCGCGGGTCGCCCAGCACATTGGCGCCGATGCCCTCGCGCACCGGGCCATCGCCGACCCGGGCGGTGACGACGTGCCGGGCCAGGTCGAGGTCGCGCCAGACCGGCGGGGCCTCGGCGCCCAGCACGAATTGATCGGCGCAGGCATTGTCGGCGATAAGCTGCGGGCCGCCGGCGGCGGCGAAATCCTCGAAGCGGCTGTCCGGCACCTCGATCCCGAGGTGCAGCGTGCCGACCGCCGCCATCACCTCCGCCCGGGTCCGCGGCATGGCGCGGGGCGGCAGGTCCTGAGCCATGCGGAAGACGAATTCCGGCTCGGCCACCAGCATGGCATTGCCGCGCAGCGGCACGGCGGCGCCGGCCGGGAAGACGCGCCCGGCCAGGATGCGCCCGGCCAGCGGCCCGTCCACGCCGATATGCGATTGCCCGGCGGCGCTGGTCGCGGCGATCTTCCAGCCGAAGGGCGGCTTGCCCTCGCGCGCTTCCAGCCGGGCCTGGATGGCATAGCCCTCCGCCCGGGTCGCCGGTTGCAGCATGGGGGGCAGGGCGGGCAGGCGGCGACCCTCCTGCCAATGCAGCCACAGCAGGGCCGCCGCGGCTTCCAGTCGTCCTTCGTCGAGCATGGTCGTGCTTCCCCCTCCAATGGTCGCCGCGGGCGGCGTCTGGCTGCGCCTTGGCCCGCGGATGGTTCAGGCCGGCGTGCTCTGGAATCCTGCAAGCACGATCTTGCCGACGACGCGGCCGGCCTCGATCGTCGCATGGGCGCGGCGCAGATTGGTCGCGGTGATGGCGCCGTAGTGTGTGGGAGGCGGCGCCGTCAGCACGCCGCAGTCCAGCAGGGCGGCGCATTCGGACAGGATGACGTGCTGGCGCTGCATGTCGGCGGTGCGGAACATCGGCCGGGTGAACATCGCCTCCCAATGGATGGAGACGCTCTTGAACTTCACCAGCCGGAGGTCGAAGGGCTCCGGGTCGTCGATCAACCCGAAGCGGCCCTGCGGCGCGATCAGCTTGGCGATCTCGGCCCAGGCGCCGGCATCGGTATGGGTCGAGAAGACGTAGCGCGGCGCACCGATCCCGAGCGCCTTGACCTGCGCCGCCAGCGGCTGGCTATGGTCGATGACGTGATGCGCCCCGCGCGCCCGCACCCAATCGGCGCTTTCCGGCCGGGAGGCGGTGGCGATGATGGTGAGGCCAGTCAGCGCCCGGGCGAGCTGGATGGCGATGGAGGGCACGCCGCCGGCACCGCCCAGGATCAGCAGCGATTCGCCTGGCGCACGGTCCTGCGGAATGGCCAGCCGGTCGAACAGCATCTCCCAGGCGGTCAGCGTGGTCAGCGGCAGGGCGGCGGCCTCGGCATGGCCCAGCGAACGGGGCTTCTGCCCGACGATCCGCTCATCGACCAATTGCAGCTCGGCGTTGGAGCCGGGGCGGTCGAGCACCCCGGCGTACCAGACCGCGTCGCCGGGGCGGAACAGGCTGCATTCCGGCCCGACCGCCTCGACCACGCCGGACGCGTCGTAGCCCAGCACCATGGGCTTGGCCGGGCTCGCCTCGAAGACCGCGCGGCTTTTCGCATCGCGCGGATTGACCGAGACGGCATGGACCCGGACCAGCAGGTCGCGGCCGAGCGGCGGGCCAGGGTCCGGCAGCACCAGGTCCAGCAGCGCCTGCGGATGCTCGATCGGCAGGCCGCGCTCGGTATAGCCGACGGCCTTCATGGCCGGGCCTCCCGCAGGTCACGGAAGAAGGCGGCGATCTCGCCGGCGAGGGCTTCGGGCTGTTCCATGGCGGCGAAATGGCCACCCTTGGCCATCGGCGTCCAGCGGCGGATATCGGTATAGGTCTTCTCCGCGATGCTGCGCGGCGGCCGGCGGATCTCCTTCGGGAAGGCGGCGTAGCCCATGGGGACATCGACGGTGCGGCCCTCCGGGATGGGCCAGGACCCGTGCATCCGGGCGTAATAGGGCCAGAAGGACGCACCGATGCAGCCGGTGAACCAATAGAGAGCGATATTGGCCAGCAGCCGGTCGCGCGGATGGGCGGTCTCCACCTCCCCGTCGCAATCCGACCAGGCGCGGAATTTCTCGACGATCCAGGCGGCGAGGCCGGACGGGCTGTCGCTCAGCCCGAAGGCCAGGGTCTGCGGCCTGGTGCCCTGGATCCACTGGTAGCCGGTTTCCTCCTTCAGCCAGGCCGCGGCCTCCTCGGCGTAGCGGGCTTCCTCCGGCGTCGGGTGCTCGGGCGGCGGCTGGTCCGGCTTGAGCGACAGCAGGTTGATATGGATGCCGAGCAGCTTGTCCGGATGGGCGATGCCGAGGCGCGAGGCGGTGAAGCCGCCCCAGTCGCCGCCCTGGGCGCCGAAACGGGGATAGCCCAGCACCGCGGTCATCAGATGCGCCAGGCAATCCGCCACCGCCTCGATGCTGAAGCGCGGCTGGCCGGGGCGGAAGGACAGGCCGTAGCCGGGGAGCGTCGGCGCGACCACGGTGAAGGCATCGGCCGGGTCGCCGCCGAAGCGGGCCGGGTCGGTCAGGCGGGGGATGATATCAAGGAATTCGAAGACCGAGCCGGGCCAGCCATGCATCAGCAGCTGCGGCGTCGGGTTGGCGGGCAGCGGCTGGTCCGGCTTCAGCGAGAGCAGATTGAGATGGATGCCAAGCAGCTTCTCCGGATGCGCCACGCCCAGACGGGAGGCGGTGAAGCCGCCCCAGTCGCCGCCCTGAGCGCCGAAGCGGGGATAGCCGAGCACGCCGGTCATCAGATGGGCGA
>JAQGIA010000552.1 GCA_028291445.1 Belnapia sp. | reverse complement strand
TGCTCAGCGCGCTCGGCGACCGCGAGGCGGGCGAGGGCTGGGCGGTCACCCGGATCACGGAGGAATAGGTGGCGCGCATCGCCACCCGCATCGCCATCCTGGGTGCCGGCGCCTGGGGCACCGCGCTGGCGGTGCAGGCGGCCCGCGCCGGCCTGGCCGTCTCGCTCTGGGCCCGTGATGCCGGCCGCGCCGCGGCGATGGCGGCGACGCGGGAGAATGCGCGCCACCTGCCCGGGGTGACCCTGGCGCCCGGCATCATCCCCACTGGCGACCTCGCGGCGCTGGCGGGGGCGGAATTCATCCTGCTCGCCATCCCGGCACAGCATCTGCGCGGCATCCTCGCCCGCCTGCCGCCCCCCCTGCCGGGCCAGGGCACGCCGCCGCTGGTCATCGCCGCCAAGGGGGTGGAGCAGGGCAGCCTGCTGCTGCCGCTGGAACTCGCGGAGGCGCTGCGACCCGGCCCCACCGCCATCCTGTCCGGCCCGAATTTCGCGCATGAGGTCGCCGCCGGCCTGCCCGCCGCCGCCGTGGTTGCCAGCCGCGACGCGGCGTTGCGGGACCGGGTCGGCGCGCTGCTCGGCACTCCTGCCTTTCGGCTCTATGGCGGCGACGACCCGATCGGCGTGCAGGTCGGCGGCGCGGCGAAGAACGTCATCGCCATCGCCGCCGGCGCGGTGATCGGCGCCGGGCTGGGCGAGAATGCCCGGGCCGCGCTGGTGACCCGCGGCCTGGCCGAGCTGTCCCGCCTCGCCGTCGCACTCGGCGGCCGGGTCGAGACGGCGGCCGGGCTCTCGGGCCTCGGCGACCTGCTGCTGACCGCGACCGGGCCGGGCAGCCGCAATACCGCGCTCGGGATGGCGCTCGGCCGCGGTGAGACCCTGGCCGGGGCGCTGGCCGGCAAGGTCAGCGTGGCCGAGGGCGTCGCGACCGCCCCGGCGCTGGTTGCCCGGGCGGCGGCCGCCGGGGTGGAGATGCCGATCTGCGCCGCCGTCGCCGAACTGCTGGCCGGCGTCATGACGGTGCCGGAGGCGATAAGCCAATTGCTGGCGCGGCCCAGGCGGGACGAGTAGCGCCCTATGGCGTGATCATCCGAGGCGGCATCGCCGAAGGGCGTGAACTGCGTGACAGGCCAGCGGGTTGGATCAGGGCCTAGCGACCCCCGGCGCCTGCCAGCGCATCCCGCGTCACCGCCGCCAGCTCCTCCAACCGATAGGGCTTGGCGAGCAGCACGATCCCCGCCGCTTCCGCTTCCCGCTTGGCGGCACCGGCATAGGCGGTGGTCAGCACCACCGGCAGCTCCGGCCGCCGCCGCCGGACCTCGCGCGCCAGCTCAACCCCGTTCATCCCGCCAGGCATCATCACGTCGGAGAAGACCAGGTCGATCCGCCGTTCATCGGCGAGCGCCCCGAGCGCCGCCGCGGCGCTCGCCGCCCGGGTCGCCACGAAGCCCAGTTCGACCAGCATCTGGCCGACCAGCGCCGCCACCTCGTCGTCATCCTCGACCAGCAGCACATGGCCCTGCGTCCCGGGCATGACCGGATCGCCGATCGCCGGCACGGCCGTATGGTTCGCCGCCGCCGGCACCTGGTCCGAGCGAGGCAGCAGCAGCTCGACGGTGGTGCCCTGGCCGACCGCCGTGTCGATCCGCACCGTGCCGCCCGACTGCCGGGCGAAGCCATAGACCTGGGCCAGGCCGAGGCCGGAGCCCTTGCCGATATCCTTGGTCGTGAAGAACGGCTCGAAGACCCGCGCCACCACCTCGGGCGGCATGCCGCTGCCGGTATCGACCACCGCCAGCCGCACGAAATCGCCGCTGAGCCCACCTTCGTCCAGGCCCGGCCGGTTCGACGCCGCAATGGTGATGGTGCCGCCCTCCGGCATCGCATCCCGCGCATTCACCGCCAGGTTCAGGATCACCAGCTCCAACTCGCCGGCATCGACCTGCACGGACCAAAGCCCCGCCGCGAAGTCGAGCGCCACATGCACGTCCCCGCTCAGGCTGCGGTCGAGCATGTCGCGCATGCCGCCGATCTGCCGGCGCAGGTCGACCGCCTCCGCCCGCAGCGCCTGGCGCCGGGAGAAGGCGAGCAATTGCCGGGTCAGTGTCGCGCCCCGCCCGGCGGCCTGGCGCATGCCTTCCATCAGCCGCCGCTGCCGTCCTGGGTCCTTCTGCCGGCCCAGCATGTCGAGCCCGCCCGAGATCACCATCAGCAGGTTGTTGAAATCATGCGCCACGCCGCCGGTCAGCTGGCCGATCGCCTCGATCCGCTGGGCATGGCGCAGCGATTCCTCGACCCGCTCCCGCTCGGCGATCTGCGCCCGGAGCGCGGCATTGGCCGTCTCCAGCGCCTGGGTGCGGTCGGCGACCAGCGCCTCCAGCCCGAGCGTCGCCTGCTCCCGCTCGGCCAGATAGGCCCGGACCTCGTACTGCCGGTGCCGGGCGCGCACCGCCGCCTGGATGGTGCTGCTGAGGGTGATGGCCTGCACCGGGCGTTCCAACAGCGAGACGTTGCGGAGCATGTCCACCAGCCGGCTGCGGTTGGCCAGCACGGCCGGCTGTTCCCGATGGCTCGTCAGGATCACGAAGGGCATGTCGGACCAGGGCGGCTGCCGCTCGACCCAGTCGACCAGCAAGCGGAGGCTGGGGCCATACAGCGCTTCCTCGGCGATGCAGCCCACCTCGGCGCCGGCGTCGAGCGCCGCCACCATGCCGGCCAGATCCGCGCATACCTGGGATTCCAGCCCGCCCCGGCGCAGCACCTCGGCGGCGGCCGGGCCATCCCGTCCGGTCGGCGCCAGAACCAGGATGCGTGGGGCGCCCGGCTCAAGCCTCCGCGGCATCGTCGCCGTCGTCGGTGCCGAGCAGGGTCGCGCGGGTCCCGGTATAGAGCGGCGTGCCGGTGAAGACCCCGGTGAAGTGCCGCAGCGGCGGGCCGATGGCGACGCCCTGGTTATCGAGCTGGAATTCGCGGATCGACCGTTCATGCCGGCCGCTCCGCTTCTTGACCACCGACAACGCCCGCCGCACCTCGCCCTCGAATTCGAAGTAGCGCAGCAGCATGACCGCATCGCTGAGATAGCTGATGTCGACCGGCGTCTGCAGCGGCCCGATCATGCCGTGTTGGGCCAGCACCAGCACGGTCAGCACGCCGCGCTGATTCAGATAGCTGAGCAGCTCGTGCATCTGCAGGATCAGGAAGCGCTCATCCGGCATGGCGCTGAGATAGCCGTTCAGGCTGTCGATGACGATCAGCCGGGCGCCTTCCACCTCCACCGCCTGACGGACGAGGTGGATGAATTCGCCGGGCGAAAGCTCCGCCGGGTCGACCTGCTGGATCCGCACCAGGGCAGTGTCCATCGCCTGGTCCAGCACCATGCCGAGCGCCGCGGAACGCGCCAGGATATGGGCGCGGCCCTCGTCGAAGGCATAGATGACGGCATGCTCGCCGCGCCCGGCCGAGGCCAGCGACATGCCCAGCGAAAGGGATGACTTGCCGACCCCCGCGGCGCCCATCAGCAGCAGGCTGCTGCCGCGCGCCAGCCCGCCGCCCAGCATGGCATCCATCCCCGGCATGCCGCTCGAGACGATCTCCGCCGCGAAAGGCGTGCGATGCTCGGCGGCGATCAGCCGGGGATAGATCGCCAGGCCACCATGCCGGATGGCGAAATCATGGAAGCCGCCGCGGAAGGGTATGCCGCGCATCTTGACCACCCGCAGCCGGCGCCGCTCGGAGCCGTATTCCACCGCGACATTCTCCAGCATGATGACGCCATGCGCGATGGAATGCAGCTGCAGGTCGTCCGCCCTTGAGGACATGTCGTCCAGCATCAGCACGGTGCAGGTCCGCCCGGTGAAGAAATGCTTCAGCGCCAGGATCTGCCGGCGGTAGCGCAGCGAATTCTGCGCCAGCAGCCGCAGCTCGGACAGGCTGTCGAGCACGATGCGCGTCGGGTTCAGCGCGACGACGCGGTCGAAGATGAGCCGCGTCGTCTCGTTCAGCTCCATCTCGGCCGGATGGAAGACGGTCAGCTCGCGACTGGGATCGAGGCTGGCCTCGGGCGGCACCAGCTCGAAGACCTCGATACCGTCCAGGCTCCAGCCATGCCGCCTGGCGACCAGCCGCAACTCGCGCTCGGTTTCCGACAGGGAGACATAAAGCGTGGTCTCGCCCAGCGCCACGCCGGCCCGTAGGAACTGCAGCGCCAGCGTGGTCTTGCCGGCACCGGGCCGGCCCTCGCAGAGATACAGCCGGTCCGCATCGAGGCCGCCGCCGAGGATGTCGTCGAGACCCTCGCTGCCGGTCGAGATACGCGGCGGGTCTTCCTCGTGCATCCCCTGCTGCCTTTCGGCCATATTAATCCCCTGGCCCGGCAGGTTGAGTGACGCTGGTATACTGCACCGCTTCACATCCCGGAACTGGCCGGACGGCCCCGGGATGGGCCAATGCGTACGGGTAACGGCACCGGCGGCGGGCACGCCGAGCCTTGGTGCCGGAAACGTATCGATGCCGTGCTTGGTTCCCGTCCGCGCCAGGCCCAAGGGGGCTACTATATCGGGGGGCTCAGCCCGATCGGGGGACTCAGCCCGGCCGCTCCGGCCCGCCCGTATCGAGACCGGGCAGCCAGTCATCCCCAGCCGTCCCGCCGCGCCGGCCGGCGGCCCGCCGCGCCGTATCCGCCCGGCGGCGGATCAGCTCATCCAACAGCCGGTCCATGGTCTGCCACAACGGCTCCTCGCCGAGCCGTTCGCCCAGCACGAAGCGATGCGCGGCGAGCGTGACGTTCAGCGTCCCGCGCGTCGTCTCCGGCCGCGGGTTGCGCATCTGCACCAGCGCCTTCTCGACCTCGTCGAGCGCCAGGCCGAGCTTCGCGGCGATCGCCGCCGGCGCCTCGCCCTGGCGCCGCAGGGTGCGGGCCTTGCGGGCTTCCTGCTCGGTCAGCGCAATGCTGGGCCGCAGCGCCTGAGTGGTGCGCGACATATCGCCCGAACCGGTGCCGGGAGGCTTGCCCTTGAACGCCATTTCCGTGCCCTCGGACGGTCTGCCTGCGCCGCGCTATTCCGCCGCCTGTTTCTGGACCGGCTGGGCCGGCGCCCCAGGGCGGCGGACCCGTAGCCGCCGCACCCGTCTGGGATCGGCCTCCAGCACCCGGAATTCAAGGCCGGAGGAATGCGACACCAGCTCGCCCTTGGCCGGAACCCGCCCCGCCAGGGTGAAAACCAGGCCGCCCATGGTGTCGATGTCGGAGGCACGCTCCTCGTCGGTCAGCACCGGGCCGAGCCTGGCCTCGAAAGCCTCGACCGGGGTGCGCGCATCCAGCTCGATCGTGCCGTCCGGCTTCTCGACCATCTGCGGCGGCCCGGGCTCGTCGTGCTCGTCCGAGATATCGCCGGTGATGGTCTCGACCAGATCCTCGATCGTCACCAGCCCGTCGATCCCGCCGTATTCGTCGACCACCAGCGCCATGTGGATCCGCGCCTGGCGCATCTGCAGCAGCAGGTCGAGCACCGGCACGCTCGGCACGACGAACAGCGGCTTGCGCAATATGGCCTTCATGTCGAAGGATGCGTCGTTGCCGACGCTGGCGAAGACGTCCTTGATGTGGACCATGCCGACGATGTCGTCGAGCTGCTTGCGGAATACCGGGTAGCGGCTGTGGCCATCGCGCTGGATCAGCCGGATGGCCTGCTCCAGCGTGTAGTCCTCCGGCATCGCCATGATGTCGGCGCGCGGCAGCATCACGTCGCCGGCGGTCTTGTCGCGCAGCTTCAACACGTTGCCGAGCAGCGCGCGTTCCTGCGCATCGAGATCGGCGCCGCGCTGGCCGGGCAGGGCGAGGCCCTGCGGCAGGTGCGGCTCCTCGATCAGCTCCTCCATCCGGTCGCGGACGCTCTCGGCCTCGCGCTTGCGGAGCAGGCTTTGCAGCCGCCACATCAGCCCGTCACGGCCGTTGCCATTGGCGGCGCTCATGCCGCCGTCCTCGCCAGGGGGGCGGAAAGGCGCCACGGATTGGGCAGCCGGATGCGGTGCATGGCCCGGGCCTCGGCCTGTTCCATCCGCCGCGCCTCGGCCACGCCAATATGGTCATGGCCCAGCAGGTGCAGCGTGCCATGCGCCACCAGATGGGCGAAATGCGCCGCCGGACGCTTGCCGGCGGACAGCGCTTCCCGCCGCACGACGCCCAGCGCCAGGGCGATGTCGCCCAGATGCCCGGCCATGCCGCCGGGGAAGCTCAGCACATTGGTCGGCTTGTCCTTGCCGCGATGCGCGGCGTTCAGCCGGCGCAGCTCGCGGTCATCCGCCAGCAGCACGGTGATGACGCCCTCGGCATCGGTGCCGCGCAGCGCCGCCGCGGCGGCCCGCCGGGCCAGGGCCTCGGCCCGTGGCAGCAGGCGCCGCCAGGCCGGATCGGCAAAGACCACATCGACCGTCACCACCCCGGTGCCGGACCCGGCACCGGCCGCTGCCGCATCCCACATCCCGAAGACCGGCTGGTGGAAACCTGTTTGGAGGGGGTCCTCCGGGGTTTCCGCCAGGTCTTCGGGACGACTACTTTCCGGTTCCATCGCGTTCCTTCTTGGGCCCACGGGCAGGCTGCTCGCCCGCCTGTCCTTCGGCCCGACCATAACCCGCGCCCTGTTCGGCGCGGCCGTGACCGACGGCTTGAGCCGCGCGGCCATGGGCCGCCGATTCATCCGCGCGGCCATAAGCTGCAGATCCATCCGCGCGGCCGTAAGCCGCGACGATGCGCGCCACCAGGGGGTGCCGCACCACGTCGCCTTCCGCGAAACGGGCCACGCCGATGCCCTGCACCCCATCGAGGATGCGCAACGCCTCGCTGAGCCCGCTTCTCTGTCCCGCCGGCAGATCGACCTGGGTCGGATCGCCGGTGATCACCATCCGGGTCCCTTCGCCCATCCGGGTCAAGAACATCTTGATCTGCGCCGGGGTGGTATTCTGCGCCTCGTCGAGGATCGCATAGCAATGCGCCAGCGTCCGGCCCCGCATGAAGGCCAGTGGGGCAATCTCTATTTCGCCGGAGGTGATCCGGCGGGCAACCTGTTCCGCGGGCAGCATGTCGTGCAGCGCGTCATACAGCGGGCGAAGATAGGGGTCCACCTTCTCCTTCAGGTCGCCGGGCAGGAAGCCCAGGCGCTCTCCCGCCTCGACCGCCGGGCGGGACAGTACGATCCGGTCGACCCGCCCCGCCTGCAACAGCGCCACCCCCTGGGCCACCGCCAGATAGGTCTTGCCGGTGCCGGCCGGGCCGACGCCGAAAACCATCTCCTGGCGCGACAGCAGGTCGATGTAATCCGCCTGCGCCGGGGTGCGCGGGGCGATCGCCGCCTTGCGGGTGCGGATTTCCGGCCGGTCCTGCAAGGGCAGGCGCGGGTCGTTCTCGGCGTCGCCCTCGGCCATGCGCAAAGCCGCCTCCACATCCGCTGTGCCCACCGGCTGGCCCTTTTCCAGCCGGCGCCACAGCGACCGCAGCGCCGCCTCGGCGACTTCGGTCAGGGCCGTGCCGCCGGCGATGGTCAACCGGTTGCCGCGCGAGCCCAGCCTTATCCCCAAACGCTGCTCGATCCGCGCCAGATGGCGGTCATGTTCCCCGTACAACAGGGGGAGCAGGGCGTTGTCGTCGAATTGCAGCGTCACGGTGCGCTGCTCGGCGGACGACGGAAGGGGGGCGGCCGGCCGCGTGGCGGCCCGGCCCTCCCCGGCGCGGAACACGATTGGGGCGTTGTTCAAGCGGGCGCGGGCTCCTCTGTTCGGAGGCTTGGCATCGGTCGGAGGCTTCTTGCTGGCTGGCGATCGTCCCCCGGATGACCCGGGTCTGTCCCCGCCCCGGCCACCAGCAGGCCGGCGAAGGAATTGGTATGGGCGGCCAGGACGCGCACCGGCGCCACCTGTCCGACCAGGGCCGGGTCACCCTGCAGGTGCACCGGCTGCAGCCAGGGCGAGCGGCCCATCACCTGGCCCGGATGCCGCCCCGGCCCGGTGAACAGCACCGGGATGATCTGCCCGACCTTGGACCGGTTGAAGTCGTCCTGCTGCTCCCGCAACAAGGCCTGGAGCGCCTGGAGCCGGGCATCCTTCACGGCCTCGGCCACCTGGCCCGGGGCGCCGGCGGCGGGGGTGCCCGGCCGGGCGGAATACTTGAAGCTATAGGCCATGGCGAAGCCGACCCGGGCGATCAGCGCCATGGTCGCGGCGAAATCCGCCTCGGTCTCGCCGGGGTGGCCGACGATGAAGTCGGACGTCAGGGCAAGGTCGGGCTGCGCCTGCCGCAGCCGATCCACCACGGCGAGGAAGTCCGCCGCCGTATGGCCGCGGTTCATCGCCGCCAGTATCCGGTCGGAGCCCGACTGCACCGGCAGGTGCAGATAGGGCATCACCGCGCCCAGCTCGGCATGCACGGCGATCAGCGCGTCGTCCATGTCGCGCGGATGGCTGGTCATGTAGCGCAGCCGCAGCAGCCCGGGGATCTCGGCGAGCGCGCGCAGCAACCGCCCGAGGCCCCAGGTGGTCCCACCCGGCGAAAGATTGCTCCGCGCGCCATCCGGCGCGACGCCATGCCAGGCATTCACGTTCTGCCCGAGCAGGGTGATTTCCCGCGCCCCGCCGGCGACCAGCCGCTTGGCTTCGGCCAGCACCGCCGCAGCCGGGCGAGAATATTCGGCGCCGCGGGTATAGGGCACCACGCAGAAGGAACAGAATTTGTCGCAGCCTTCCTGCACCGTCAGGAAGGCGGTCACGCCCTGGCCGGCGGCCTGTTCCGGCAGGTGGTCGAATTTCTGCTCGACCGGGAATTCGGTCTCGATCACCACCCCGGCCGCCCGGCTGGCCCGCGCCACCATCTCCGGCAGCCGGTGATAGGTCTGCGGCCCGAGCACGATATCGACCCAGGGCGCGCGGGCGGCGATCTCGGCGCCCTCCGCCTGGGCGACGCAGCCGGCGACCGCCAGCACCATGCCCTGGCCCGCCGCCTCGCGGTCCCGCTTGGTCA
>JAQGIA010000541.1 GCA_028291445.1 Belnapia sp. | reverse complement strand
CGCTCAGCGTCCGCTCCAGCTCGGGCATGGAGCGGTTGAGATAGATGAAGACCTCCATCCGGTCGCCGCGCTGCACCAGGCTGCGGCTGTCGAGGCCGTCGAGGTCGAGGTAGAGGAATTTCTCGGGGAAGGCGAAGAACTCGGTCAGCAGCCGATGCCCTGCGAAGGCCCGGCGTGGCCAGGGCAGCGCCGCCTCCTCAGTCTCGAAGCCGCCCGGCTGCAAGGCACCGGCGCCGAGCAGGGTGGGCTTCGGATCGGCCGGGCCATCGGCCAGGGCGATCGACAAGGTCGCGGTACACAGCAACTCATGCAATTGCGCCGCCACCGGGCCGATGCCGCGCAGGTGCAGCCGCAGCCGGTCGAGCCCGAGCGCCGCCACCGGCAGATCCGGCGCGATGGTCTTCAGCGACAGCCGCAGGCAGGCGACCGCCCCCGCCGCGCGCGGATTGGCGGGGGCGGCCAATGGCAGCCCGCCGAGCCGCGCCGTCTCGATGGCCAACGGCCAGAGCGTCACGTCATGGCAGGTGCGGAACCGCACCGGCTCGCCGCGCACCGGCTCGGTCTCGACCGCGAGGCCGCGCGGTATCTTCACCGCCGCCCGGGTTTCCGGCGCCGCGCCGAGCCGCAGCGTGGTCATCGAGGGCACCGGCGCCAGCAGATGCGGCGACAGCATCTCAAGCAGCGCATCGCTGATCTCGGGCAGCTCGTCGTCCAGCCGGTGCTGCACCCGCGCGGCCAGGAAGGCGACGCCTTCCAGCAGCCGGGCGACGAAGGGATCGTCCACCGTCTCGGCCGAGAGCCGCAGCCTTCCGGCGACCTTGGGGAATGCCTCGGCGAAATCGCCGGCATCCTTGCGGATGGCGGCCAGCTCGCGGTTGAAATAGGGCAGCAGGCTTTCCGACACCGCCTAGCTCTCCCGCACCGCGACATCGAGGGTGACCGGGCGGAGCAGCGTCTCGAAGGTGATCTGCTCCGGCACCGGATCGCTGCGCAGCACCGCCTCGACCCTCAGCCGCAGGGTGCGGTCGATCAGCTCGGATTTCTCGCGCGGGTTCTTGGCCAGGGTCACCCGGACGTTCGTCAACCGTGGCTCGAAGCGCCGCACCGCGGCTTCCACCTCGGCGGCCAGCGCCTCGCGCCGGTCGTCCTCGGTGAAGCTGCCGGCGGTCGGGTCGGGGATGCCGTAGCCCAGCGGCGAGGTCGGCAGCGCCGCCAGCCCGGCCGGCAGCGGCACCCGGCGCCGCCTGGCGTTCAGCAGCGTCTCCAGATCCCGCCGCACTGCCTGGCGCAGCAGCTCCACCGCGTAATGCACCGTCACCGGCGGGTCGACCGGCGCCGCCGGATCGGCATCCAGCAGCCGGTCGAGCAGCGGCAGCCGGATGCGGCCGCCGGAGGTGCCGCTCATGCGCCCGCTGCCTTGCTCATGTGAAGGTCAGCGTGCCTGCCTCGGCCAGGGGCAGCGCCTCGTCGCCGGCCAGCAGCAGCCGCTGGCCGAGGCCGCGCACCGGCCCGTCGCCCGAATCCGGCCAATCCGTCTCCCGCCCCAGCTTCAGCGCGGCGGAGGTCTTGGGATCGGTCCAGAGGTAGATGGCGGGGATGAAGACCAGTCCCTCGGTGCCGTCCTTCAGCACCAGGTTGGTGCGCCGCCAGAACAGGTCGCGCGGCCGGCGGGCAGCCTCGAAGCTGAGGCTCTGCAACCGCTCGACCGGCACCCACATGTAGTCGCCGCCGGCGGTCAGCACCTCGAAGAAGGGGCTGAACAGGTCGTCGGCATCGCGCAGATCGTCGAAGGCGGTGACCTTGCCATCCGGCGCCCGGGCCTCGCCCGGCGCGCGGGGCCGCAGCTCCTCCGCCTCGGCGGTCGCCGCCGTGGCGCCGGCGGCATCGCCCAGCCGCAGCAGGGTCACCGCCCGCATCGCCGCGGTCTGCGCCGGCGTCGCCTCGTCGCCCTGGAATTTCGGCACCCGGCCTTCGCCGAAGACCTGCCGTCGCACCACCTCGGCCCGCAGCAGGCGGCGGAATTCGAGCACCGCCGGGGAGGGCTCCTCCTCGATGACGCTGTCGAGCGTGCGGTCGGCGCGCTCCACCTCGCCCGAGAACAGCAGCATCTCGGTCAGCAGCCAGCGTGCCCCGGCATCGCGCGGCGCCGCCTTGACCCCGGCGGTCGCCGCGGCGATGGCGGCCGTGAGGTCGCCGGATTGAAATGCGTCACCGATGTTGCTCATGCGGCGGCCCTCGGCGCGGAAAGATCGGTGACCAGCCGGAAGGCCGCGCCCACCTCGTCCAGCTGGAAATGCGGTTGCATCAGGATGGTGCAGCCGAAGACGCCGGGCTGCCCCGGCTTCTCCCGCACCTCGACCTTGGACGAACGCAGCGGCTGGCGGGCGCCGCTCTCGCCGACCGCGCCGCTGGTGGCGCTGGTATATTGCATCAGCCAGGTCTGCAGCTTGCGCTCGATATCCTGCGGCGTCTTGAAGCTGCCCACCATGTCGCGGCCCAGCATCTTCACGCAATGGGCGAAGCGGCTGACGCAGAGCACGGCGTTGAACTGCGCCGAGAGCCGCTGGTTGGCATTGGCGCCATCGCCGGTCATGCGTGGCGGGCGATGCAGGCTGGGGGCGGCGGCGAAGGCGGCTTCCGGCAGGCCTTCCAGCCCGATCAGCGGCATCAGCCCGGCTTCTACCACCTGGCGTTCCTGCTCGTCGGTCAGCGAGACCTCGACCGGCGGACGCCCCGGCGCGCCGGGCGGGTCGGAGGCGAAGCGTTCCTGCGGCAGCCCGTCCACCACCCCGCCGGCGGCGGTATGGCCGACCATGGCGCCGCGGATATCGGCCGGCCAGCCATAGGTGGCGAAGGCCCGGATGGTGACGGCGGCCAGCGGATAGACCGCGCTCATCCAGGCCCGCGCCCCGGGCTGGCCGAGGTCCGGCCGGTAGCGGAAGCGATCGGCCCGGGCGCCGTCATCCGGCCAGGGCGGCCGGGCCAGGGCGCGGGGCAGCAGCACCCCGAGGAAGCGGGTGTCCTCCCGTTCCTGCATGCTGCGCCAGCGCCGCCGGTCGGGCCCGCGCATCGGCTCGGTCGGGTCGATCGCCGGGCCCAGCTCCTGCCAGGTGTCGAGGCCGAACAGCACAGGATGGGCGGCGACCACGGTGGGCGAGAAGGCGGCGGCGGCGATGCCCGAGAGCGCATCGAGGCCAGCCACGTCATCGGTGCTGCTGCCGGGGCCGGGGAAGGGGCGCAATTCCCAGTCGCCGCAGAGCAGCCCATAGGGCTCGCCGCCGGGGGTGCCGAATTCATCCTCGTAGATCTTGCGGAACAGCTGGCTCTGGTCGAACTCCACCGCCCGCTCGAAGTCGCGGCAGGCTTCCGACCAGCGCAGGCTGAGCAGCTTGACCTTGCAGCGATTGCCCGCCGGCAGCCGCCCGGCCAGCCAGTGCAGCCCGCGCCAGGAGCCTTCGAGCCGGCGGAGCCGGTCCTGCCGCAAGGTCGCATCCAATTGTTCGGAAACCATGCGGTCGATGGTGGCGAGATCGCGGTCGACCGCTTCCTCCAGCCGCTGGAAACCCTCGGCGCGGCCACGCCTGGTGCCGTCATGCGCCAGCAGCGCGGCGATGCCGGCATCGCCGAACCACATCCGGAGGGCGCTGCCCGGCCGTTCGACCAGGAAGCTGGCCAGCGCATCCGCCGCCGCGGCGCCGGCCCGGCCGAGGAAGCCGCCGGCCAGCACTGCCTGGCGCAGCGGCGCAGCGCTGGCCGTTGCGGCTTCGGCTGCCGAAACCGGCTGCGACCCCTCCATCTGCCGCTGCGCTCCCCATGCTGGGCCGGCCCCGGTGACGGGGCCGGGTGGTTCAGGACTTTTGGGGAATCCGCGCGACCATGCGCATGGAGGTGGTCAGTTCCTCCATCTGCAGCCAGGGCTGCAGATAGGCCACCGCATTGTAGGACCCCGGACGGCCCGGGATTTCCACGACCTCGACCTTGGCGCTGCGCAGCGGATAGCGCGCCTTGGTCTCGGCCCCGGCGCTCGGGTTGCCGTTGACGTAGTTGACGATCCAGCGGTTCAGCCAGATCTGGCAATCCGAGGCTTCCATGAAGGAGCCGATCTTGTCCCGCGCCATGACCTTGAGGAAATGCGCGAAGCGGCTGGTCGCCATGAGGTAGGGCAGGCGGGCGGAGATGGCGGCATTCGCCGTCGCCTCCGGCCGGTCGTATTTCTTTGGCTTCTGGGTGGATTGGGCGCCGAAGAACACCGCGTAATCGGTGTTGCGGTAATGGCAGAGCGGCAGGAAGCCGAGCGAGGAAAGCTCCGCCTCGCGCCGGTCGGTGATGCCGATCTCGGTCGGGCACTTGGCGTCCATGTCGCCGTCGTCCGAGGTGAAGACATGGTTCGGCAGGTTCTGCACCTTGCCACCGCCCTCGGCACCACGGATGGCGACGCAGAAGCTGGTCTGGGCGAAGGTATCGGTCAGCCGCTGCGCCATCACGTAGGCGGCGTTCATCCAGCAGTATTCGTTGTGGTCCATCGACTTCGCCTTGCCGGCGGCATCGAAGGGGGCTTCCTCGTAGTTGAAATCATCGACCGGGACCGTATTGGCGCCATAGGGCAGCCGGGCGATGACCCGCGGCATCACCAGGGTCACGAAGCGGCTGTCCTCGGTTTCCCGGAAGGACTTCCACTTGGTGTATTCCGCCGTCTCGAAGATCTTGGTCAGGTCGCGCGGCTTCGACAGGTCCCGCCAGTCGGAGAAGCCGAACATGCCGGCGCCGACGCCGGAGATGAAGGGCGCGAAGGCGCTGGCCGCGACGTTGGAGGCGAGCCGCAGCGTCTCGATGTCGTCCGGGTGGTTGGTCCATTCGTAGTCGCCGACCAGCGCGCCATAGGGCTCGCCGCCTGGGGTGCCGAACTCGTTCTCGTAGATCTTCTTGAAGAGCTGACTCTGGTCGAATTCGACCGCCTTCTGCAGGTCGCGCGACAGGTCGCGCTTGCTGCATTGCAGCATCCGCAGCTTCAGCGAGGTACCGGTCTCGGTGTTCTGCACCAGGTAGTGCAGCCCGCGCCAGGAGCCTTCCAGTTTCAGGAAGCGTTCGTTGTGCATCACCGCGTTGAGCTGCGTGCTGAGCTGGACGTCCAGCGCCGCCAAGGCCCGCTCGAAGGTCTGGGTGAGGTTGCGGCTATAGGTGACGGTGCCTTTCAGCGCCTCCTCGGTTAACGCCTTGATCAGATCCTGGGCGCGGTCGCGCTCGGTCTGCTTGGTCGCGCCCAGCACTTGGTCCAGCAGGCCGAGGTTGCTGTCCTCGGCCGTCGTCGTCGTGGCGGCCGCGGCCGCCGATTGCGCGTCGCTCATGCGCTCAGCCCCCCTGCTTGTCGAGGCCGAGCTGCGACGACAGCGCCGCCAGCTTGTCCTTGTCCTGCAAGACCTCCTCGAGCAGCCCTTCGAGCTCCTCGGAGCGGTCCACCTTGCTCATCAGGTCGCGCAGCTTGGCGCGGGTCTCGAGCAGCGCCTTCAGCGCCGGCACCTGCTCGGCCACCTTGGTCGGCTCGAAATCCTCGATCGAGCGGAACTTGAGGTTCACCGCCATCTGGCTGCCGTCGCCGGCCAGGGTATTGTCGACCCGGATGTTCAGGCCGGGCTGGATGCGCGCCATGACGTCGTTGAAATTGT
>JAQGIA010000512.1 GCA_028291445.1 Belnapia sp. | reverse complement strand
TGTTCCAGGGTCCGGAAGCCGGTCACGGTCTCCACCGGCTCGGACCCGTTGGCGCCCGAGAGATCCATGAGGCGCACCGCGAGCCCGGCCTGGATGAAGGGGTTGGGCTGGAAGATCGGATCCTCGTCGTCGCTCACGATGGCAGCCCCGTATGGCGGATGATGGTCGGACAGGCCCTGGCTGGGCATGGCAGCCGATAGTGCCGGCTGCTGGCCCGGCAAGCTTGGGCTGCTTGTATGCGTCCCGGTCCGCCAGGGTCAACGCGGCGGCGCTTCACCCAGCCGGCGGGCCGCGGAGCACAACCATTTGGCCATGTCTGGACGCTGCGGCACGCCCCATGATAGCAGCCGGACGAGATAGGTCGCCCGACGACCTGCCAGACCTACCCGCCCGATTGGCCGGAGCGCGCATGAGCACCCAATTCCAGTATGTCCAAAGCTATGCGGCGATGGTGCGGGCCTATCTCGCCGCCTTTCCCGAGGATGAGGCGGTCGCCCGTTCGGTCGGTGGCGACTTCGAGCATTTCGGCGTGCTGGAACATAGCATCCTGCGGCAATTCGGCCTGAAGCCGACCAGCAGCGTCATCGACGTGGGCTGCGGCTCCGGGCGGCTGACCAGCCAGCTTACCCGCTACCCGAAGCTAAGCTACCTCGGCCTCGATGTGGTGCCCGAACTGCTGGACTATAACCGGCGCAAGGCGGCCCGGCCCGATTTCAAGCTTGAGCTGATTGCCGGCAACAGCATCCCGGCGCCGGATGCCTCGGCCGATTTCGTCACCTATTTCTCGGTCTTCACCCATCTGCTGCACGAGGAATCCTACGCCTACCTCGAACAGACCCATCGGGTCTTGAAACCCGGTGGCCGGGTGATCTTCTCTTTTTTCGAATTCGCGGTCGAGGGGCTGTGGGGCGTCTTCGAGGGGAATGTCGACTGGGTGCGGAAGCGCAGCTTCCTCGGCCATATCAACGTCTTCATGCATGCGGCCGATCTGCGGATCTGGGCCAGGCGGCTCGGCTTCAAGGTGATCGCCTTCAAGCGGGGCGACCTGCCCGCGATCAAGGTGACCGAGGCGACGGCGACCGAGAAGGTGCAGGTCGGGCTGCACATGCTGGGCCAGTCCTTCTGCGTGCTGGAAAAGCCGCGGCCGGGTGAAGCCGCGAGCTGAACCATAAGGATGCAGGGGCCCTGCCCCTTCGGACCGCCCCACCAAAGGCCGCAGGGTCCCTGGGAACCGGAGATTTAGACCAGGCTATTCCACCGAAGCGGCCGGTGCTCCGTTGCGCTTGCGCTCGCCATTGCGGCGCAGCAGGAATTCGCGGCCCAGTTTCACCCGCGGCACGCCGTCATAAGCGACGATATCGGCGGTCGCATAGGTTTCCGACCACTTGTCCGGGATGAAGCTGCCGGTGCCGACCACGTCGATCGGCGCCTTGGCCTCGGCCATGACCCGGCATTTCTGCACCCCGAAGCCGGAGGAGGCGACGATGCGGACCTTGGGGAAGCCGGCGCCATCCAACGCCTCCCGCATCTTCCAGACCGCGGCGGCGGAGACGCCGGTGCCGACCAGGTGGCGCAGCTCGGTCTCCGAGCGGTAGCGACGGATGGCGCCCGGCGAATGACGCTCCAGCACGGCATAGCTTTCCGCCGGGTCCAGCCCTTCGAGGAAGCGCCCGCCATGGGTATCGAGCCGCACCGCCATCCGGCCGGCCGCGGCGATTTCGGGGAAGCGGCGGCAGACCGCTAGGCCATCCGAGACTTCCCGGCCGAAGTAATCGACCAGGACGGTGAGATTCTCCTCCGGATAGGCCTCGTGGAACATCTCGGCGCCGCGCACCGTGCTGCCGGCATAGCCGATCAGGGCATGCGGCATGGTACCGAAGCCTCGCGGGGCGCCGAACCAATGCGCGGTCGCATCCGTCGCATTGCCGACGAAGCCGCGGGCACCCTCGCGCTGCGCCGCGGCGCTGCCGACGCTGGCGGCATAGGCCATCATATCGGCCATCTCGGCCCCGGCGCAGTGCCGGGCATCCATCGCCAGGAAGGACACCGCGGGCAATTCCAGGCACATCTGGTAGGCGTTGTGCGCGGCGACGCAGGGCGGACCGAGCCGCTGGAGATAGAGCGTCTCCAGATCGGCGAGCTGGGCGAAGGAGCCGGAGAGGTACAGGATGGGATCGCCCGCGCCGACCCAGGTGCCCTCCGGGTGCATCACCTCGATCTCGAAGGCGGTCCCCCGGTCGCGCGCCACGCCGGCGAGCCACTCCAGCATCAGCCGCGGCGCGCTGACCACCGGCCGGCGCAGGAAGACCGCATAGGTGACGTGGCAATCGCCGAAGCGCTGGACGATCTGCTTCGTGCGATTGAAATAGACATCGGTGCGGCGGGAGATCGCCAGATCCGGGTCCCCGGCTGGCGGCTCCCCGACCAACGGCTCCCCGGCTGGCGGCAACGCGTCCATCCTACTGCGCCGCCTGGGCCGGCAGCGCCGAACTCGGCGCCCGCCGCGACTTGAGCTCGGCGGCGATCAGGAAGGCCAGTTCCAGCGACTGCTCGGCATTCAGCCGGGGGTCGCAGAAGGTCTGGTAGCGCAGCGCCAGATCGGCCTCGGACAGGCGATGCGCGCCGCCGAGGCATTCGGTCACCTCCTGCCCGGTCATCTCGACATGGACGCCGCCGGGCTGGGTGCCCTCGGCGGCATGGGCATCGAAGAAGCGGCGGACCTCGGTGAGCACGGCATCGAAGGGCCGGGTCTTGTAGCCGCCCACGGTGGTGGTGTTGCCGTGCATCGGGTCCGAGAGCCAGACCACGTTGCGCCCGGCCCGCTTCACCGCGCGCAGCAGCGGCGGCAGCTTCGCCTCCAGCTTGTCGGCCCCCATGCGGGCGATCAGGGTCAACCGGCCCTTCTCGTTGGTGGGGTTCAGGATTTCGGTCAGCCGGACCAGCTCGTCGGCCGCCATGGTCGGGCCGACCTTCATGCCGATCGGGTTCTTCACGCCGCGCAGGAATTCGACATGCGCGCCATCCGGCTGGCGGGTGCGGTCGCCGATCCAGAGGAAATGGGCGGAACAGGCGTAGCTGTCGCCGGTAGTGCTATCCACCCGGGTCAATGCCTGCTCGTAGGGCAGCAGCAGGCTTTCATGCGACGTATAGAAGTCGGTCTCGCGCACCTGCGGGCTGTCCGACATGCCGCAGGCCTGCATGAAGCCCAGCGTCTCGTCGATGCGGGAGGCGAGGTCCTGATAGCGGGATGCCAGCGGGCTGCGCTCGACGAAGCCGAGGTTCCAGCGATGGACCTGGTGCAGGTCGGCATAGCCGCCCGTCGCGAAGGCCCGCAGCAGGTTCAGCGTGCCAGCCGATTGCATATAGGCGAATTCCATCCGCGCCGGATCGGGGATGCGCGAGGCGGCGGTGAAGTCCGGCCCATTGATGATGTCGCCGCGGTAGGACGGCAGGCTGACACCATCGATGGTTTCGGTGTCCGAGGAGCGCGGCTTGGCGAATTGGCCGGCCATGCGGCCGAGCTTCACCACCGGCGTGCCGCCGCCGAAGGTCAGCACCACCGCCATCTGCAACAGCACCCGGAAGGTGTCGCGGATGATGTTGGCGGTGAAATCGGAGAAGCTTTCGGCGCAGTCGCCGCCCTGCAGGACGAAGCCCTGGCCGTCCCCGGCCCGGGCCAGCGCCGCCTGCAACCTGCGGGCCTCGCCGGCGAAGACCAGCGGCGGGAAGCGCGCCAGGCGCGCCTCGACCTCGGCCAGCTTCGCCGCATCGGGATAGTCCGGCACCTGCCGGATCGGCATGTCCCGCCAGCTGCCGGGGTGCCAGTGTCCCGGGTTCAAGCCGCGCGCAACCATTGACTGCATTCTCCCTTGGAATTGCCGAGCCTAGACCAAGCCGCCGGCCGGGTGAACCCAGCGGCTGCAGGCCGCCCGGCGGGGCGGCTATTCCGCCGCGGCACGGAGGCCCGCTTCCCGTGTACGGGTCCGCAACGTGACGAATTCCTCGGCCGCGGTCGGGTGGATGCCGATGGTGCGGTCGAAATCCTCCTTGGTCGCGCCCATGACGACGGCGATGCCGATGCCCTGCATGATCTCCGCCGCATCCTCGCCCAGCATATGGGCGCCGAGGATCTTCCGGGTCCGCTGGCAGACCACCAGCTTCATCAACGTCTTGCGGCCGGGGCGGCCGGTCATGACGTGGCGCATGGTGTTGAAGCGGGTGACGTAGACATCGACCGGGCCGAGCACCGCGGCATCCGCCTCGGTCAGCCCCACCGTGCCGATGGGGGGCGAGGTGAAGACCGCGGTCGGGACATTCTCGTAGCTCGCCTGGCGCGGCCGGTTGCCGAACAGCGTATCGGCCAGGGCATGGCCGACGGCGGTCGCCATGGGGGTGAGGTTCAGCCGGTCCGTCACGTCGCCGATCGCCCAGATATGCGGCGCGGTGGTGCGGTGGCCGGCATCGACCTCGATGGCACCCTTGGCGGTGCATTCGACCCCGGCGGCGGCCAGGTTCAGCCCATGGGTATTGGGCACCCGGCCGGTGGCGAACAGGACGGCATCCGCCTCGATCGCCTCGCCACCCAGGATGCTGAGCCGCAGGTGGTCGCCCTGGCGGTCCAGCCGGGCCGGCGTGCGGTCGCCATGCAGCCGGATGCCCTGGGCTTCGAGGGCTTCGGGCAGGGCCTCGCGGATGTCCTGATCGAAGCCGCGCAGCGGCAAGGCGCCGCGGAAGACGACATCGACCTGGGCGCCCAGGGCCTGGAAGACGCAGGCGAATTCCAGCGCGATATAGCCGGCGCCGACCACCAGCAGCCGCTTCGGCACCGCTTGCAGGGCGAAGACGTCGTCCGACAGCATGCCCAGCTCGGCGCCGGGCAGGTCCGGGCGAATGGCGCGGCCGCCGACGGCGATGACGATCTTCTCCGCGGTGATCCGCTTGCCGCCGACGTCGAGGGTATGGGCATCGACGAAGGTGGCCCGCGCATCGAAGCTGGTGGCGCCGGCACCGCCGAGCAGGCGGCCTTAGATGCCGTTGAGGCGGGCGACCTCTGCATCGCGCCGTGCCGCCAGCTTGGCCAGGTCGAAGCTGCCCTTGGTCACTTCCCAGCCGAAGGCGGCGGCGTCCTGGGCCCACATCCCGTATTCGGCGGCATTGACCATGATCTTCTTCGGCACGCAGCCGACGTTGACGCAGGTGCCGCCACAGAAGCGCTCCTCTTCGATGGCGACCCTGGCGCCATGGGTGGCGGCTATGCGTGCGCAGCGCACGCCGCCTGAGCC
>JAQGIA010000357.1 GCA_028291445.1 Belnapia sp. | reverse complement strand
GGCGGCGTGCAGATCGGTCGCCACCACCTCGCGCGCCCCGGCATGGCGGGCGACGGCGATGGCCAGGTTGCCGATGGGGCCGGCGCCGGTGACCAGGACGCGTGCCCCCAGCAGCGGCCCGGCCTGGCGGGCGGCGTGCAGGCAGACCGCCAGCGGCTCGGCGAAGGCGGCCAATTCGGGGCTCATGCCGGGCGGCAGCGGCACGGCGCGGGCGGCCTCGCAGACCAGGAAATCGGAAAAGCCGCCCTGGACATGCGGCATCCGCATGGCGCTGCCGTAGAAGCGCATCTCCAGGCAGTGGTTGGGCCGGCCGGCCAGGCAATGCCGGCAGGCGCCGCAGGGCAGGCTGGGGTTGACCGCGACCGGCTGGCCAAGAGCGTGGCCCGAGATCCCCTCGCCCAGCGCATCCACCAGCCCGGCGATCTCGTGCCCCAGCACCATGGGCTCGCGCAGCCGCACCGCGCCGAAGCCGCCATGCAGGTAGTAATGCAGGTCGGAGCCGCAGATGCCGCCGGCCTTGACTCGGATGCGGAGCTGCCCGGGTCCCGGCACGGGCTCGGCCTGTTCCTCGATGCGGAGGTCCTTCGGTGCGTGGATGACGATGGATTTCACGGTCGAATCTCCGTCGGCAGCGGCCGGCCGGCGAAATGCGCGGCCAGGTTGTCCCGCATCAGCAGGCCCATGGCGCGGCGGGTCTCCTCGGTGCCGCTGGCGGCATGCGGGGCGAGGACGACATGCGGCAAGGCGGCGAAGGCCGGGTCGATGGCCGGCTCGTTCCAGAATACATCGAGGCCGGCGGCGGCGATCCGGCGGGATTGCAGCGCCTCCAGCAGCGCCGCCTCATCCACCACCGAGCCGCGGCTGATGTTGACGAAGATGGCGCCGGGCGGCAGCGCCTCCAGCGTGGCGCGGTCGATCAGCCCCTGGGTGGTCGGCCCGCCCATGGCGCAGCAGATGAGGATATCCACCCCTGCCGCCAGCGCGGCCGGGGTCGCGTGGAAGCCATAGGGCACGTCATCCTGCGGGGTCCGGCCGCTGTAGCCGATGGCCATCCCGAAGCCCTCTGCCCGCCTCGCCACGGCGCGGCCGATCCGCCCCAGGCCGACGATGCCGATGCGCTTGCCCCAGACCCGGGAAGTCAGCGGCATCGAACCCTTGGCCGCCCAGGAACCGTCGCGCACCCAGGCATCGGCCGCCGGGATGCGCCTCGCGGCGGCCAGCAGCAGGCCGAAGCCGAGGTCGGCGACATCCTCGGTCAGCACATCGGGCGTATTGGTCACCGGCAGGCCGCGGGCGGCGCAATAGGGCAGATCGATGGCATCCACCCCGACGCCGTAGCAGGCGACGATCTCCAGCTTCGGCATGGTCTCCATCAGCGCGGCACTGGCGCCGATCTCGCCCTTGGTGACGATGGCCCGGATGCGCGGGGCGTGTTCGGCGAGGAAGGCCGCCTCGTCCGGCGCCTCATAGACCAGGCGCAGGGAAAAATGCTCGGCCATGGGCGCCAGGTCCCAGTCCGGCAGCACGCCCATCACCAGAACCTCCGGCTTGTCCAACGGCCTCTCCCCTGCGAGCTTCAGGCTGCTGTTAGGGGATGGAACCATGTCGCTCAAGCTATTCGACCTGACCGGCAGGCGGGCCCTGGTGACCGGATCGAGCCAGGGGATCGGCCTGGCGCTGGCCCGCGGCCTGGCCGAGGCAGGGGCGTCGGTGGTGCTGAACGGGCGCGACGCGGCCAAGCTGGAGGCGGCGGCGGCCGGGCTCCGGGCGGCGGGGCTCACCGTCGATATCGCCAGCTTCGACGTGACCGATCCGGCGGCGGTCGAGGCCGGCGTCGCGCGGATCGAGGCGGCGATCGGGCCGATCGACATCCTCTGCAACAATGCCGGGGTGAACCTGCGCGGCCCGCTGGACCAGATGCCCACCGAGACCTGGAACACGGTGATCGCGACCAACCTGAACAGCGCCTTCTTCTGCGCCCGCGCCGTGGCGCAGCGGATGATCCCGCGCGGCCGCGGCAAGATCATCAATACCTGCTCGGTCATGAGCATGCTGGGGCGGCCGGGGACGGGTCCTTATACCGCGACCAAGGGCGCGCTCGGGATGCTGACCAAGGCGATGTGCGCCGATTGGGCGCGGCATGGCATCCAGGCCAACGGCATCGCGCCGGGGTATTTCAGCACCGAGCTGACCGCGCCGCTCAGGGCCGACACGGCCTTCAACGACTGGCTATGCCAGCGCACCCCGGCCGGGCGCTGGGGCGAGCTGCCGGAACTGGTCGGGGCGGCGATCTTCCTCGCCTCGGAGGCCTCGACCTATGTAAACGGGCATCTGCTGTATGTTGACGGCGGCCTGACAAGCGTGGTCTGACCGCGCCAAGACCAATCCATCAGGGGGGAACCAAGAATGATCTCGCGCCTCGGCCTGTTCACCGCCGCCGCCGCCCTGCCCGGCCTCGCCTTCCTGACGCGGGAGGCCCAGGCCCAGCAGGCCGGCCCGATCACCACCGCCGATATCATCAGGCGCGGCAAGGTCCGCATCGGCGTCGTCACCGGCGCGCCGCCCTTCGGCATGGTGGATGCCCAGGGCACGCCGGTCGGCTACGACATCGATGTCTCGAACCTTTTGGCGAAGTTCCTCGGCGTGCCGGCGGAGCTCTCCTCCCTCACCCCGCCGTCGCGCATACCGGCGCTGGAAGCGGGCCGCGTCGATTTCCTCTGCGCGACGCTCGGTGCCACGCCGGAACGGGCCCGGGCGGTGATGTTCACCATGCCCTACAGCGCCTTCCGCATGGTGGTGATGGCGAAGAAGGAGAGCCCCATCGCCAAGCTCGAGGACCTCGCCGGCATGCGGGTCGGCGTGCCGCGCGGCACGCCGCAGGAACAGGCGCTGATCCGCCGGGCCCCACGCGGCACCAA
>JAQGIA010000340.1 GCA_028291445.1 Belnapia sp. | reverse complement strand
GCGGCAACAGCCGGTCGGCCCAGGGCGCCCCTGCCGCGGCGCTGACGGCGCGACCGGTACGGGGCGAGACCCAGGTGAGGTCCTCCAGGCTGCCGGTCGCGGCGCAGCGGGCGAGGTCGAGGCCATAACCCAGCTCGGCCAGCAGCTCCGCCTCCCAGCGGATGTAATCCGGCAGGGCGGCCATGGCGCCCTCGCCCAGCCGGGCGATCAGGGCGACCAGGCCGTGGAAGCACCGGGGATGCGGCTGGCGTTCCGGCAGGGCGCCCTCCGCGATGGCGCAGGCGGCCGAGAGCAGCGCCAGCGCCAGCGGATCGGCCATCGCCAGCGCCGCCGCCGGATGCACCATCTCGCCCGACAGGGCACCGAGCTGGTCGGGCAGCCGGGCCACCCAGCGGGCCTCCACCAGGTTGCCGGGCAGCCACACGGCGGATTGCGCGCGCGAGGCGCCGCCCTTGGCCAGGCCGGGGTGGCGGCCCAGGGCTTCGGTCAGCAGGCTGACCACGGCACCCGATTCGCCATGCGGCCGGGTGCCGAGGACGACGGCCGGGCCTTGCCACTCGGTGCTCATGCCGACAGATGTGGGGCAGCCGGGGCATCCGGGGAAGCCGTCCAGGGAAATTGACCGGAACGGCCAACCCCACCCGATACGAGGAATTCGCCCGCGTGCTCACCCTCCATCCCGGACCGCCCACCGACCCGCTGCCCGCGGCCCTGCCGCCGGAAACGGTCTGGATCGACCTGCTGAACGGCACCGATGAGGAAAAGGCCTTCATCGCCCGGGAAACCGGGCTGCGGGTGCCCGATCTGGCGAGCCTGCGGGAGATCGAGAATTCGAGTCGGTTGGTCTCGGAAGGCGAGGTGCTCTACCTCAGCATGCCGATCATCTCGCGGGGCGACGGGCCGAAGCCGGTGGTCTCGCCGCTCGGGCTGGTCCTTTCGCCCAAGGTATTGCTGACGGTGCGCTTCGCGCCGATCGGGTCCTTCGACAGCTTCGCCACGCACTTCGGCCAGGCGGAGGACGCCAGTTGCAGCTTCGGCGCCTTCGTCGGCCTGCTGGAGGCGATCGTCGACCGGATCGCCGATGCGCTGGAACGCATCCGGGGCGAGTTGGACGGCATCTCCCATTCGGCCTTCGAGGCGGAGCAGCCACTGCGGCATTCGCCGGCGCGGATGGACCGCGTGTTGCGCCTGGCGCTGCGTTCGATCGGGCGGATGGGGGAATATACCTCGAACGTCCGGGATACCTTGCTGGGGGTGGAGCGCATCCTGCCCTTCGCGGTGGAGCAGGCGCGGCGCTGGATCCCGCCGGAATACGACCACCGCGTCAGGACGCTGCGGCAGGACATCGCCTCGCTCAACGACTACGACGCGCAAATGTCCAACAAGGTGCAGTTCCTGCTGGATGCGACGCTGGGCTTCATCAGCATCGAGCAGAACAACACCATCAAGATCCTGACGGTGGTCTCGGTGGTGGGCATTCCGCCGACCCTGGTGGCCAGCATCTACGGCATGAATTTCAAATTCATGCCGGAGCTGGACTGGGCGCTGGGCTATCCCTGGGGGTTGGCACTGATCGTCCTCAGCGGCGTGCTGCCGCTGGTGCTGTTCCGGCTGCGGGGGTGGTTGTAGGCGGCGCCAGGCGGTGACCGCCCGGCGCCGCCCGCATCAGCCGAGGCTGCCGGCCAGCAGCCCGGCGACCTGCCTGGCGAAGCCGGCGGGGTCGCGCGGCACGTCGCCATCCTGCAACCGGGCGAGGTCGAGCAGGGTGCCCGCCGCTTCCTTCAGGTCACCGCCGGCCTCGGCCATCTCGGCGAGGCGGCGGATCAAGGGATGCTGCGGATTGACCTCGAGCACCGGCATGCCGGCGCCGAAGCCCCGGCCGGCGCGGCGCAGCAGGCGCTGCATCTGGAGATCCGGGCCGTGCTCGGGCGCCGCCAGGACCACTGCGCTATCGACCAGCCGGTCGGTCGCGCGGACCTCGGAAACCTCCGTCTCCAGCGCCGCCTTCAGCAGCGGCAGCAGCTTCGCGGTATCCGCCGGCGGCTCGCCTTCCGCCACCGCGGGGGCGATGGCCGAAAGGTCCACGCCGCCCTGGGTGATGCTGCGGATCGGCTTGTCTTCGAAGCTGCCGAGGCGCTCCGGCCAGAAGGCATCGACCTGGTCGGACAGCAGCAGCACTTCCACGCCGCGCGCCCGGAAACCCTCGAGCTGGCTGGATTTCGCCAAGGCTTCCGGGTCGTCGCCGACCAGGATGTAGATGGCCGCCTGGCCTTCCTTCATCCGGCCGACATAGTCCGGGAGCGAGGTCCAGCCTTCCACCGCGGAGGAATGGAAGCGCAGCAGCGGCGCGATATCCTTGCGGTACTCGCTGTCCTCCCAGACGCCTTCCTTCAGCACCGAGCCGAAATTGGTGAAGAAGCCGGCATAGCTCTCGGCATCCTTGGCGCGGGTCTTCAGCTCGGCGATGACCCGGTTGGTGACCGCCTTGCGGATGCGGGCGAGCGCCGGGGTCGACTGCAGCATCTCGCGCGAGACGTTGAGCGGCAGATCCTCGGTATCCACCACGCCATGGACGAAGCGCAGCCAGGGCGGCAGCAATTGCGCCTCGTCGGTGATGAACATGCGGCGGACATGCAGCCGGACCCGGCTGTCGCGCTCGCCCTCGACCGCCTGGAAGGGCTTCATCCCGGGGATGAAGAGCAGCGCGGCGAATTCGGTGGTGCCCTCGGCCCGCCAGTGCAAGGTCGCCCAGGGCTTGTCGAAGAAGTGCCCGACGTGGCGGTAGAAGTCGGCGTATTGCTCCTCGGTGATGTCGGCCTTGGGCTTGCGCCAGAGCGCGGTCCCCTCGTTGGCCGGGGTATCCTTGCCATCCTCGGCGATGGTGATGGGGATCGTGATGTGGTCCGCCCATTTGCGGATGATGGTCTGCAGGCGGATGGGTTCGAGGAATTCCTCGGCATCGGCCTTCATGTGCAGGATGATGGTGGTCCCCGCTTCCTCCCGCGTGGCGGGCGCCAGGGTGAAATCCCCCTGCCCGGCCGAGGCCCAGGTCCAGGCCTCGTCCGTACCGGCGCGGCGGGAGGTGACCTCCACCCGGTCGGCCACCATGAAGGCGGAATAGAAGCCGACGCCGAATTGGCCGATCAGGCTGGGGCGCTCGCCGGGCTTGGCATCGGCAAGCGACTGGGTGAAGGCGCGGGTGCCGGAGCGGGCAATGGTGCCGAGGTTCCGGCTCAGCTCCTCCTTGGCCATGCCGATGCCGGCATCGGTCAGGGTCAGCGTGCGGGCCGCCTTGTCCGGCAGCAGGCGGATGGCGGCATCGGCCGGCGGCGGGGTGACGGCTTCGGTCAGGGATTCGAAGCGGCGGCGGTCGATGGCATCGGCCGCATTGGCCACCAACTCGCGCAGGAATATCTCGCGGTCGGAGTAGAGGGCATGGACCACGAGGTCCAGCAGGCGGCCGACCTCGGCGCCGAATTCATGCCGTTCGACGGTGTCGCTGACCGGATCGCTCACGGGGTCATCTCCAGCAGTGGGAATTACGGCGGGGCGATATGCAGAACGCAGCCGGCGAGATCAAGGGTATCAGGCGGCCAGCGCCATATCCGCATGCAGCCCGGCCAGGATCTCGTACGACCGTTTGCGGGCATCATGGTCGTGGATCTGGCCGGTCACCATCAGCTCGTCCGCGCCCGTGGTACGGATGAATTCCGCCAGGCCCCGGCGCACCGTCTCCGGCCCGCCGACGATGGAACAGGCGAGGGAATGCTCCAGCATGGCGCGGCCATGCGGGTCGAGCCTGGCGTCCATGTCCTCGACCGGCCGCGGCAGCTTGCCGGGGCGGCCACGGCGCAGGTTCAGGAAGGACTGCTGGTGCGATGAGAACAGGCGGCGCGCCTCGGCGTCGGTATCGGCGGCGATGATGTTGACCCCGAGCATGGCATACGGTGCCGCGAGCCGGGCGCTGGGGCGGAAGCCGGCGCGGTAGGTTTCCATCGCCTCCATCATCTGCTGCGGGGCGAAGTGGCTGGCGAAGGCATAGGGCAGGCCGAGCGCCGCGGCGAGCTGGGCGCCATAGGTGCTGGAGCCGAGGATCCAGACCGGGACGTCGAGCCCGGCGCCGGGAACCGCCTGCAACGCCTGGCCGGGCGCGGCCGGCTCGAAGTAGCGCATCAGCTCCATGACATCGCGCGGGAAGTCGTCCACGTCGCCGGCGAGGTTCCGGCGCATCGCCCGTGCCGCGACCTGGTCCGAGCCGGGAGCGCGGCCGAGGCCGAGGTCGACCCGGCCTGGATGCAGCGCCGCCAGCGTGCCGAATTGCTCGGCCACCATCAGCGGGGCGTGGTTCGGCAGCATGATGCCGCCGGCGCCGATCCGGATGGTGCTGGTGCCGGCCGCCACATGGGCCAGCGCCACGGCGGTCGCCGCGCTGGCGATGCCGGGCATGTTGTGGTGCTCTGCCATCCAGTAGCGGCGGTAGCCGAGCGCCTCGGCGTGGCGGGCCAGATCCGCGGAGTTGCGCAGCGCCTGGCCGGCCTCGGCGCCTTCGGGGATGGGGGAGAGGTCGAGGATCGAGAGGGGGATCATCCCTGCAATATGGGGCTGCCCTGCCCCGCGCGGAAGCCTAGTCCGCCCTTTGGCTTGCCCTTTGGCCGGCCGCGCAGCAGCAGCCAGAGGGCAATGGCCATGGTGAGGCCGTTCCAGGCCAGTCCGTTCAGCACCGCCGCCTGGTAGGAGCCGGTGGCATCGAAGATGGCGCCCGACATCCAGCCGCCGATCGCCATGCCGACCAGGGTCGAGGACAGCACCAGCCCGACCCGCAGCCCGGCTTCCTGCGGCGGGAAGGCCTCCCGCACGATGATGGCGTAGCTCGGGATGATGCCGCCCTGGAACAGGCCGAAGACCGCGGAGACGACATAGAGCGAGACCAGCCCGTCGAAGGGCAGGAACAGCGCCAGGGCGACGGCCTGGAGCGTGGCGCCCAGCAGCAGGGTGGCGCGGCTGCCGATCCGGTCGAGGATCCAGCCGGAGGCGAGCCGGCTGACCACACCGCAGGCGAGCATGAGGGAGAGCATCTCCGCCCCGCGCGCCGCGCCATAGCCGAGGTCCACGCAATAGGCGACGATATGGACCTGCGGCATGGCCATGGCGACGCAGCAGGAAACGCCGGCGAACATCAGCAGCGCCTGCAAGGCATTCGGGCTGAGGCCGCCAAGGGTGCGCCCAGGGGGAATTTCAGGGGAAAGCCCAGGGGAAATCCCAGGGGAGAGTAAGGTGCCGCGCTGGCGGCCGCCCGGCAGCCGCGCCGGATTGGCCGCCTGCATCGGCGGCCGGCGGCGCAGCACCAGCGCCAGCGGCAGCATGGTGACCAGGCAAAAGATCCCGACGCCGACATGGGTCTGGCGCCAGCCGACGGTCTCGATGAAATGCTGCAGGATGGGCGGCCAGAAGGCCCCGGCGAAGTAGTTGCCGCTGGCGCAGAGCGAGACCGCCAGGCCCCGGCGCCGGCTGAACCAGAGCGAGGCATCGGCGACCAGCGGGCCGAACAGGGCACAGCTGCCGAGCAGGCCGATCATGCCGCCATAGATCAGCGCGAAGCCGCCCATGCTGGTGGCGAAGGCGGTGGCGACATAGCCGGCGCTCAGCATGACGGTGCCGAGGATGACCGGGACCATGACCCCGAAGCGGTCCGCCAGCCGTCCCATGAAGACCCCGCCGATGGCGAAGCCGATGGTCGTCAGCGTATAGGGCAGCGAGGCACCGGCCCGGAGGGTGCCGAATTCGGCCTGCACCACGGGCAGGGCCACGACGATGGACCAGAGCCCGACCCCGCCCAGGGTGCCGAGGCAGACCGCCGCCACCAGCCGGATCCAGGCATAGGCGGAGTCCACTTCACTCACGGGCGCGGGCTTACCCGCGGGGCTGCCGCCGGGATTCGCCGGTTTGCCGGTCATGTGGCTTCCTCCTGACATTCCAGCCAGGATGCCAGCCAGGACACGGCCCGGCGAGGGGGCGAGGGGCGCGGGCCAGGGTTGCAGCCGGCGCGGGGCCAGCTTGACGGTGGCCGAACGAGGCTCCTAGCCTTCGGCAAGACTGCTCTCGGGCAGACAGGGAGGCCATCCATGACCGCCGATATCGATCGGGCCCTCGGCTTCGCGCCGGATTACGACAGCCCGGTGCCCTACATGCTGCGGACCCGGGAATACTACCAGGCCATCGGCTACGACCCGTATCGCTGGGCGCATTACCGGGACGTGCCCTTCTCCCCGCTGCGCCGGCCGCTGGCCGAGAGCCGGGTGACGCTGATCACCACCGCGGCGCCCTACGACCCGGCCAAGGGCGACCAGGGGCCGGGGGCGGCCTATAATTCCGCGGCGAAGTTCTATCAGGTCTATTCCGGCGATACCGCCGAGGAGCACGACCTGCGGGTCTCCCATATCGCCTATGATCGCAAGCACAGCCCGGCGACCGATGCCAAGGCCTGGTTCCCCCTGCAAGCCATGCGGGATGCGGTGGCGGCCGGGCGGATCGGCGAGCTGACCCGGCATTTCCATGGCGCGCCGACCAATCGCAGCCACCGGCATACGGTGGAGATCGATTGCCCCGAGGTGCTGTCGCGCTGCCTGCGGGATGGCGCCGATGTCGCGGTGCTGGTGCCCAATTGCCCGATCTGCCACCAGTCCGTCAGCCTGACGGCGCGCTATCTGGAACAGCATGGCATCCCGACGGTGGTGCTGGGCTGCGCCAAGGACATCGTCGAGCATTGCGGGGTGCCGCGGTTCCTGTTCAGCGACTTCCCGCTCGGCAATGCCGCCGGCAAGCCGCATGACGCGGATAGCCAGGCGGCCACCTTGGAGTTGGGACTGCGCCTGCTGGAAACCGCGGTCGGGCCGCGCACCACCCTGCAATCCGCCCAGCGCTGGGATGCGGACGGCGCCTGGAAGCTCGACTACCTGAACCTGGAGCAGATCGGCACGGAGGAACTGGCCCGGCGCAAGGAGGAGTTCCTCCGCCAGAAGGCGATCGCCAAGGGTCTGCGGGAGAAGGCGGCGTGACAGCCGCAGGCGCCACGACCACGCCGGGCGCCCGGCCTTTCGAGGGCATCCGCATCCTCGACTTCACCCAGGTGCTGGCCGGGCCCTTCGCCAGCTACCAGCTCTCGCTGCTCGGCGCCGAGGTCATCAAGGTCGAGCGGCGGGAGGGCGAGGACATGCGGCGCACCCCGCTGTCCCGGGAATGGGCAGAGCGCGGCATGGCGCCGGCCTGGCAGGCGGTGAACGGCAACAAGCGCAGCCTGACGCTCGACCTGCAGAACCCGGAGGCGCAGGCGATCGTCAAGCGGCTGGTCGCCGAGGCCGATGTGGTGATGGAGAATTTCCGCCCGGGCGTGATGGGGCGGCTGGGGTTGGGCTACGAGGATCTGTCGGCCATCAACCCGACGCTGATCTGGTGCAGCGTCTCCGGCTTCGGGCAGACCGGGCCGGACAAGAACGAGGCCGGCTACGACGGGCGGATCCAGGCGATGTCCGGGATCATGGCCATGACCGGGCATCCGGGCTCCGACCCGTTGCGGGCGGGCTTCGCCATCTGCGACCAGCTCTCCGGCATGACGGCGGCCTTCGCCGTCTCCTCCGCCCTGTTCCAGCGGACCCATACCGGGCTGGGGCAGAAGCTGGACGTGTCGATGCTGGAATCGACGCTGGCCTTCCTCAGCGGGCAGGTCGCCGATTGGACGGTGGCCGGGCACCGCCAGCAGCAATACGGCAACCAGGCGGTCAGCCGGCGGGCCACGGCGAACCTGTTCATGGCGCGCGATGGCCATTTGCTGCTCGCGGCCAATACCGAGAAGCAATACCGCTCCCTGCTGGTGGCGCTCGACCGGGCTGATGCGCTGGACGACCCGCGCCTGGCCGACTGGTTCCTGCGGCTGGAGAATATCGCGGTGCTGCGCGAGGTGATCGAGGGCGCGCTGGCCGCCGCCGATGCCGCGGAATGGGAGACCAGGCTGAACGCCGCCGGGGTGCCCTGCGCGCGGATATGGCGGGTGGATGAGGTCATCGACCACCGGCAGGTGCTGGCGCGCGACGCCTTGCAGGAGGTGGAGACACCCTGGGGGCGGCTGCGCTTCGCCACGACGGGCTTCCGCATGGCGCATGGCGGGGCCAGGCTGGAACGGCCGGCACCGGCGCTGGGCGCGCATACGGAGGAGGTGCTGGCGGCGGCGGGCTATTCGCCGGAGCGGATTGCGGCGTTCCGGGAAGCCAAGGTTATCTGAGGCAAGGCCGGGAGAAATTATTCTCCTGGTGCTTTCTACCCCTCGTCCTCCAGCCCCAGCGCCCGGATCCGCCCCCGCTCCTCGTCCCAGCCCGGCCGGTCCTTCACGTTCAGGAACAGGTGCACCCGGCGTTCCAGCAGCGCTTCCAACTCTTTCCGGGCCTTCTGGCCGATCTCCTTGATCCGTGCCCCGCCGTCGCCGATCAGGATGGCCTTCTGGGTCGCCCGGCCGACATAGATGGTGCAGTCGACCCGGACGCTGCCATCCTTCTTCTCGGTCCAGGTTTCGGTCTCGACCGTGGCGTGGTGCGGCACTTCCTCATGCGTCTGGCGGAGGATCTGCTCGCGGACGATCTCGGCGACCAGCATGCGGCTGGGCAGGTCGGAGAGCTCGTCTTCCGGAAACAGGTAGGGTCCGGGCGGCATGTCGGCGGCGAGGCGGTCCAGCACCTTGTCCAGGCCGCGCTTCTTCTCGGCGGAGATCATGAAGGTCTCCTCCACCGGGACCAGCGCATTGAGCTCCTGCGCCAGCGGCAGCAGGCGGGTCGGCTCGATCAGATCCACCTTGTTCAGCGCCAGCCAGATCGGCCGGGGCGACTTGGCGAGCCGGTCGGTGATGGCGCGCACGGCATCGGTCAGCCCGGCGCGGGCATCGACGATCAGCAGGGTGCGGTCGGCATCCTGTGCGCCGCCCCAGGCGGCGGCGACCATGGCGCGGTCCAGCCGCCGGCGCGGGGCGAAGATGCCCGGCGTGTCGACCAGGATGAGCTGGGCGCCCTGGTGCATCACCACCGCGCGGATGCGGAAGCGCGTGGTCTGCGGCTTGGGCGAGACGATGGTGACCTTGGCGCCGGCCAGGGCATTCACCAGGGTGGACTTGCCGGCATTGGGGGCGCCGACCACGGCCACCAGGCCGCAGCGGGTCGGCGCTTGAGGTAGACCTTCGCTCATTGATACTTCGCTCATTTTCGG
>JAQGIA010000330.1 GCA_028291445.1 Belnapia sp. | reverse complement strand
GAATGCGCCGATGGGTAGCTCGGGTGCGAGGGCAGCGGGACCAGCGTCGTAATGCTTGAGTCGGCTTGCGAGGGGCGAAGGTACCAATAGTGGTACTTCGCCTCCCAGCACGCCACATGTGCATCGTGGTAGGCCATCGCCAACGCTGCGAAGGCGGCCGCCATGCGGAGCGAGTTCTCTACGTATCCGTGTTCAAGCGCGCGTCGCGATAATTCACTGTTCCACATCTGGTAGTTCCGCCCGCCGCCATAGGCATGCCAGTAGATCGCGTTCTCGACGGCCCCAGGGCTGCGGGCGTAGTCCTTCACCTCGGCAAGGGCGGCCGTGAACCGCGGAGAGCCGAACTCGGGCGGTGGCGCCGGCCGGATCGCATCGGCCGAGGGCAGCACCCAGGTTCGCCATTGTGGCATCCCTGGCGCAATAGGCGGCGAAGTCGCCAGCCATCGGCCGGGGCCGGCCGGCACCGTCCCGGTCCACCTTGCCTGCGAGCCGTCGTCGCGCGAGCGCGTGAGCGCGGCTCTGGCCACCTCCTCGCCGATGAGCTTGCCGGCGGCCGCGTCGGCCTCGGTTTCCAGTCCGGCCTCCCGGTGCAGGGTATCGCCTTCGGTCGCCAGAGCACGGAATCGTTCCGCTTCGGCGGGCACCAGCGCCGAAAGCACGGCGAGCGCCGCCGTGTTCATCGCCGTAGTCGTGCCCGGATAGGGCGCCCCCGGCTTCCTTGCCTGCTCGGCGATAAGCGCCACGTCGTAGAGTGCAGCGTGCAGCAGCGCGAGCACGCGCGACGCCGGGAGATTGCCCTGCTGCCGGTTGAGCAGCGCGGCCACCGCCTCCTGGTTCCAGAGGTAGACCGGCCCTCCCGTCTGCCAGCGGCGGAGCCGTTGCGCGAGATCCGGGCGCAGCTCGGACCGGCGCGGCGCCGACGCTCCGGCCGGTGGCAGCCGGGACATGATGGCCTTCGTGTCGGGCAGCAAAAGCGTCGGCGGCTCGGCCGCACGGCCGGGCACGATGGAAATGGTAGCCGCGAGCAGTGCCGCGGCAAGCATGCGAGGCTGACGCATCGTGGCGCTCCTTTACGGGTGTCGCATGGGATGCTGGACACGGTTGCGGCGGCGCTTCTATCCAAAATGCGCCACATTGTCCTGGACGCGTCACCTTCAATGCCGTGATGATCCACCCACATGACCGGACGCCAGCCCGCACCGACCGATCTCACCGCGCCGTGGCACGAGCCGGGCGGGGGGAAGGGGCGTGGCGCGCAGTCCTGCGTCATGCGCGCCATGGAGGCGGTGAGACAGGCGCTCGCCCGCAACCCGGCCGCGTCATTCGGCCTTCCGGCCATGGCCAGCGCCGCCGGCGTCTCGCCGCGCACCCTGCAGCGCCATTTCGCACGCATCCTGAGACTTACCCCGCATGGGGTCATCCAACGCTTGCGGCTCGACGCGGCCCGCCAAACCTTGCGCTTGGGCGAGGTGCCATCGGTGCTGGACGCCTGCATGCGCCACGGGTTCGAGCATCCCGGCCGCTTTGCAATCACCTATGCTCGTACCTTCGGCGAAGCGCCCTCGGCGACCCTGCGAACGGCACGCGCCGCAGCGCCCACCTCTGCGCCGCTGTCCGGTACGCGGATCATGCTCCACGCGCTCGCGCCCGCCGATCCCGGGGAAGCCGCGCTTGCCCGCCGCGCAACCGACGATCTGGCAATCGCCCTCGGCCAGGTGCGCGAGCTGGCCTTGGTCTGCCCGGCGGCCCGTGGCACCCCCGACCAGATGCGCTTGCTGCGGCTGGAAGGGCGGGTCGAAGCGGGTTGTGTCGTGCTGACCCTCGTACGACCCGCAGAAGGCAAGGTGCTGCGGACGCTAAGGGAACTCCTTGGTGCGCGTGGCGGCGTCGGTTGGGCCGACCGTGCCGCTGCCGCCGTTCGCGCAACTGTCGCGGCCGAGAGGATCGAGCAGGCACGGCGGACTCCGCGGCACCGCGCCAGCGTTGAGACGCTGGTCACCCGCGCTCGCCCAGCGGCTTTGACGCAGGAGCCGGCGCTGATCGGCATGGCACTTGACCTGCTGGACGAGGCGCTGCACCGCGACCCGGCACATGCCGCGGCGCACGCGCTGGCGGGGTGGAGCCGGGCGCTGGGCGCCAACCATTGCCTCACGCGCGACCCCGACGGCGAGCGTGAGTGCGCCTCCGAGCACTGCCGGCGCGCGTTGGCCTTTTCCCCGGATGATCCGGAGGTACTGACGCTCGCCGCCGGTATCATGTCGCTGACCCGGCGTTTCGACGAGGCCGAAGATCTAGTTGCTCGCAGCCTGATGCTGGACCCGGACCAGCCCGAGGCCTTGCGCCGTCTGGGGTTCATTCAAAACTTCCGCGGCGATGGTCATCGTGCCGCGGCCGCTTTTAGGCGGGCGTTGCGGGCTTATCCGACTGGCAATGACGGCAGCATGTCGCTGATTGGGCTCGGCGTCGCCAACTTCATCCTTGGCGACTACCAGCGTTCGGCGCGCGCATTGGCCCATGCAATGGAACTCCAGCCGTCCCGTGCGTGGCCGCACCGCTTTCTGACGGCCGCTGCAATGCACGCCGGCGCACATGGTAGGGCGCAGCGTTCGCTCGACGCACTCAGGCGATCCTTTCCGGACCTGACGGTGAGTTGGTGCGCTCAGTCAGACGCGCTGCATCCGGAAGCGAGGGCGCGCGTGCTGGAAGGGTTGACGCGAGCCGGACTGCCCCGCTGAAAATGTGACGGAACCGCAAAACCCATTCTCTGCGCATGGGAATGATTTTAAGCAAAACACATCGGAATTTTCACGGCCCTGGCGGAGGAGAGCAGCCGGGATCGAACGGTCTCTGGCGGCTTTTCGCAGGGCTCGGGCGGCCTCTGGAAGGCCTGTCCTAAGCGGCCCCTGAATGGTCACGCAACCCTTCCGTCATCGGCCCCAGCGCAGCACCATCGGATCGAGCCGCTTGGCGATTGCGATCAGCCACGCGCGGGTCGCCGGCGGCAGCGGCTGGAGCGACGGTCGGGCATGGCCGCAGCGGATGACGCCGCCCTCCTCCATCAGCGCCTTGGCCGCGAGCAGCCCGCATTGGTGGTTTTCGTACTTGATTAGCGGCAGCCATCGCTCATAGGCGGCCGTCGTATCCTCCTGCGGGCCGGCGAACCAGGCATCGGTGACTTGGCGGACGCCGTCCGGGTAACCGCCGCCGGTCATCGACCCGGTGGCGCCGGCTTCGAGATTCGCCAACAGGGTGATCGCCTCGCCGCCATCCCAGGGCCCGGCCACCGACAGCCGCCATGCCTTTCCGGTTGCCCCAACCTGCTGGAACGCAAGTTCTCGACCACCAGCAGGCCAAACCAGGTCTGGTTGGCAGACCTGGCCTATTCCGACAGGTGAGGGTTGGCTCACCATGGCCGCCATCGTGGACTTACACACCCGCAAGATCGTGGGTTGGTCCATGCGCGACCATCTCAGAGGCTGTCTCTGAATGAGTGTGGAACAAGATTTCAAGCTGCATATTCAGTCAGTTGCGTCGTTGCAACCACAACGCCGCAGTGACCGAGATTGCTCGAAATCAACAGGCTAACGCCGTTGCGGGATCATTCAGAGACAGACAGTGAAC
>JAQGIA010000327.1 GCA_028291445.1 Belnapia sp. | reverse complement strand
AGACCGGCGCGGCGCACCAGCGGCACGGCGGCGGCAAGCAGCTGCGGCGCCTGGTCCTGCACCCCGGGGGCGCAGAGCCCATCGGCCACGACGACCAGGAAGCATCCTGTGGCGGCGTGCAACGCGGCGCGGTCGGCCTCCCGCAGCCGGCGGCAGAGGTCGGGGCGGAGCAGGGAGCTGCGGCGGTCCGGTGCCTGGCTGGCGACGCGCAGCACCGCCAAGGGCGCGACCGCTGCCTCAAGCGCATCGGCATCCAGCGTGGAATGCACCGCGTCGCGGGCGCGAGCATGGGCTTCCTGGAAATCCAGATGCGCCGCGGTCGGCAGGCCATGGCCGGCGCGGCCCAAGGCCACGCGGGCGCTGGTGAAGCGGCGGAGGTCGGTCCAGGGGGTCGCCGTCCGACCGGCCGAAGGCGCAGCCGGAGGCCGAAAGTCGGCCGGGTCATCCGGCGCCGTCATCCGAGGCCGATCAGCGCCGGGGCAAGACCTGCCGGGATCTGGCCGCCGTCGCGGCCAGTGGCCGCGACCCCCATGCGCTCCATCCAGGCCTCGAACTCCGGCGCGGGACGGCGGCCGAGCACGGCGCGGGCATAGAGCCCGTCATGGAAGGAGGTGGATTGATAGGCCAGCATCACGTCATCCGCCCCGGGCACGCCCATGATGTAGGTGACGCCGGCGACGCCGAGCAGGGTCAGCAGCGCATCCATGTCGTCCTGGTCGGCCTCGGCGTGGTTGGTGTAGCAGACATCCACCCCCATCGGCAGGCCGAGCAGCTTGCCGCAGAAATGGTCCTCCAGGCCGGCGCGGGTGATCTGCTTGCCGTCGAACAGGTATTCCGGGCCGATGAAGCCGACCACGGTATTGACCAGCAGCGGGTCGAAGACGCGGGCGACGGCATAGGCGCGGGCCTCGATGGTCTGCTGGTCCACGCCGTGATGCGCATCGGCCGAGAGGGCGCTGCCCTGGCCGGTCTCGAAATACATGCAATCGGTCCCGACCGTGCCGCGCTGCAGCGACAGCGCCGCCTGGTGCGCCTGTTCCAGCAACGAGAGGCTGACGCCGAAGCTGCGGTTCACCGCCTCGGTGCCGCCGATGGATTGGAACACCAGATCGAGCGGCGCGCCGCGCTCCATCGCCAGCAGGCTGGTGGTGACATGGGCCAGCACGCAGCTTTGCGTCGGGATGGCATAGCGGTCGCGCACCGCATCCAGCAGTTCCAGCACGCGGATCGTGGTCTCGATGTTGTCGGTCGCCGGATTGACCCCGATGACCGCATCCCCGGCACCGAGCAGCAGCCCATCCAGGATGGCCGCCGCCACGCCGCGCGGGTCGTCCACCGGATCGTTCGGCTGCAACCGGATGGAGAGCCGCCCGGGCAGGCCGATCGTATTGCGGAAGCGGGTGGTGACGCGGCATTGCGCGGCGACGGCGATGAGGTCCTGCAGCCGCATGATCTTGCTGACGCCGGCCGCCATCTCGGGTGTCAGCCCGGGGCGGAGCGCGGCCAGGGCGGCGGGGCCGGCGGCCAGCAGCCAGTCGCGGAAGCCGCCGACCGTCAGATGGGCGATGGGGGCGAAGGCCGCGGCATCGTGGCGATCCATGATGAGGCGGGTGACCTCATCCGCCTCGTAGGGCACCACCGCCTCGTTGAGGAAGTGCCGCAGCGGCAGGTCGGCCAGCGCCCGCTGGGCGGCGATGCGCTCGGCGGCGGTCTCGGCGGCCAGGCCGGCCAGCACGTCGCCGGAACGCAGCGGCGTGGCCCGCGCCAGCAGGGTGCGGAGGTCGGGGAAGCTGTAGCGGGTGCCGCCGATGGCCTGCGCGAAGCCCATGGCCAATCTCCTTTGGTGTTGTCTATCCCGGCGGGGCTGGGCTTGCCACCACGGCGGAGCCGTGAATGCGCACCTACGGCGGAGCCGTGAACACGCACCTACGGCAAAGCCGTGGGCTTGCCAGCACGCCAGTGCCGCGGGATGGTGCGGCAACCCGTATGAGGAAGCGCATGCAACCGGAGAATTCAGCCGAAGACTGGCCCGACCAGATCTACGGCCTGCTCAAGGACCACGGCATCCGCCAGGTGGCGTTGGTGCCGGATGCCGGGCATTCCCGCCTGATCAAGCGGTGCCTGGCCGACAACGACATCAAGGTCGTGACCCTGACCACCGAGGAGGAGGGCATCGGCATGCTCTTCGGCGCCTGGCTGGGCGGCGAGAAGGGCGTGCTGCTGATGCAGTCGTCCGGCGTCGGCAACTGCATCAACATGCTGTCGGTCGCCATCGCCCACCGGACGCCGCTGCCGATGATCGTGACGATGCGCGGCGACTACGGCGAGTTCAATCCCTTCCAGGTGCCGATGGGCAACGCCACTCAGACCGTGCTGGAGGCGATGGGCACGCTGGTGAAGCGGGCCGACACGCCGGAGGACATCGCGCCGACGGTCAATGCGACCCTGCGGATGGCCTACAACTCCTATCGCCCGACCGCGACCCTGATCGGCCAGCGCGTCATCGGCGCCAAGACCTTCGGGAAATAGGCCCATGGCCCAGATGAACACCAAGATCGAAACCGGCGCGACCGGCAAGCTGCTCCGCCGCACCGTGGTCGCGGCCCTGCTTGAGGACCGCGCCGGCATGCTCTGCATCGCCGGCCTCGGGGCCCCGGCCTGGGACATCACCGCGGCCGGGGATTGCCCGGAGAACCTGCCGCTCTGGGGCGGCATGGGCGGCGCGGCGATGATGGGCCTCGGCTTGGCGCTGGCGCAGCCGGAGCGCAAGGTGCTGGTCATCACCGGCGACGGCGAGATGCTGATGGGCATCGGCTCGCTGGCGACCATCGCGGTGCAGCATCCGAAGAACCTCTCGATCGTCGTGCTGGACAACGAGCACTACGGCGAGACCGGGATGCAGGAGACGCATACGCATCACGGCGTCGACCTCGCCGCCATGGCCAAGGGCGCCGGCATCGGCGACTGCCGCCTGGTGAAGACTCCGGCCGAGGTGCTGGCGCTGCGCAGCGCCATCCATGCCGGAGCCGGGCCGATCTTCGCACAAGTAAAAATCGACGAGCAGACCCTGCCGCTGGTGCTGCCGCCGCGCGAGGCCAGCATCCTCCAGGCGCGGATGCGCGAGGCCATCATGGGCAAGGCGGCGCACCTGCAATGAGGCCGCGTCCTATCCCTTGCGGCCCTCGCGAGGGCCGCAAGGGATAGGCAGCCACACCAAGGCGGCCGATGGGGAGGGCACGATAATGAAAAGACGCAGCCTGTTGGCGGGAATGGCAGCCCTCCCCTGCCCGGCCTTCGCCCAATCCTTGGTACCGGGGGCCTGGGCACCCGAGCGGCCGATCCGCCTCATCATCCCCTTCGCCGCCGGCGGCAGCACGGATGTGACGGCGCGGCTGGTGGGCCAGGCCCTGGGCGAGCGGCTTGGCCAGCCGGTCGTCGCCGAGAACCGGCCCGGCGCCGGCGGCAATATCGGCGCCGAAGCAGCGGCGCGGGCCACGCCGGATGGCCATACGCTGTTCATGGCGGTCAGCGGCATCCTCGCCGCCAACAAGGCGCTGTACAAAACCCTGCCCTTCGACCCGCTGCGGGATTTCGCCCCGATCTCCCAGGTGGCGGTGATCCCGAACCTGCTCGTGGTGAACCCCGAGTTGCCGGTGCGCGACCTGCCCGGGCTGATCGCCTATGCCAAGGCGCGGCCGGGGCAGGTGAATTACGGCAGCGCCGGGTCCGGCACCTCGCTGCACCTGGCCGCGGCGCTGTTCGCGGCCAAGGCGGGGCTGGAGTTGGTGCATATCCCCTATCGTGGCGGGGCGCCTGCGGCGACCGACCTGATCGCCGGGAAGATCCAATTGCTGGCCTCGCCCATGGTGGAGGTGATCGGCTCCGTCCAGGCGGGGCAGCTGCGGCCGCTGGCGGTGACCACGCCGCACCGCTCCGCATTGCTGCCTGATGTGCAGACGGTGGGCGAGACCATCCCCGGCTTCGCCATCCCGCTATGGAACGGCATCGTCGCCCCGGCCGGCACGCCCATCGCCGCGGTGAACCGGATTTCCGCCGAAATCGGCGCGGTGCTGCGCGGCGAGGCGCTGCTGCGGCGGCTGGCCGAGCAGGGCAGCGAGCCGGCGCCGAGCACCCCCGAGGATTTTGCCGATTTCATCCGCGCCGAGATCCCGCGCTGGGCGGAGATCGTCCGGCTTTCCGGCGCAACCGCCGATTAGGACACTGAAAAATGCCCCATGTCGTCTGCCTTCGCTCCGTCCATCCCGAAGCCCTCGCCCTGCTGCGCGCCCGCCCGGGCGTGACGGTGGAGGTGCTGGA
>JAQGIA010000293.1 GCA_028291445.1 Belnapia sp. | reverse complement strand
GGCCGGGGCGCCGGGTGCGGCCAGCGCCACCAGGCCGAAGGGTGCCGGCGGCGGCAGGTCGAGCGCCGCGCCGATCGCCGCCGGGTCGAAGACATAGAAGCGCCGGCCGGCGGTATCGTCCTTCGGGCTGTTCCAGTCCCTGGTATCGGCGGCGCGGATATAGCCAATGACGGCCAGTTCACCCTCCGGCCGGTCCAGCGGGCGGGTGCGCTCCAGCGGCACCCAGCCGCGGTCGACCAGCAGCGGCGGCGCATCCGGCCGCAGCAGGGGGGTGACCAGATGCCCGCCCAGGGTGGTGCCGCGCACCTCCACCCCCAGCAGGACCTCCCGCGCATGGTCCAGCCGGCCGGTGGCGCTGACCTTCGTGTAAGGCGCAGGCGTATAGGACGCAGGTACGCCGGCCAGCGGAACCGGCGGCCCCGCCTCGGCCGTGGCGATCCGGGCCAGCATGTCGGTTTTCCAATGCAGCCGCTGCACCTGCCAAGTGCCGAGCCAGAGCAGCGCCGCCAGCACCGGCAGGCTGGCCAGGATGGGCAGCCACAGCCACCGCCACGGGCGCCTGCCGGTCATGTCCTTTGCCGGTACTGCAGTCCGGCCAGCGCCGCCTTGGCCAACCGCATGACGAGGAGCGAAAGGCCGAGGATCACCCCCGGCCAGATCAGTGCATGGACCCAGAGCGGCGGAGCGTATTTCACGTCCACCACCAGCGCGGCGATGACGGCGATGGCGCCGACGAGGAGGATGCCCGCCACCGCCGGCCCGTCCCCGGCCTCGAAGGGCCGCAGGTCCAGCCCGCAATTCGGGCAGCTTTCGCGCAGGCTCAGCAGCCCGGAAAACAATGGGCCGCTGCCGCAGCGCGGACAGCGACCCAATAGGGCGACCCGGGCGAAGCGGGCCGCCTCAGCCATGTCCGCTCTGGGCGGCTTCCGCCCAGGCGCCTGGACCATGCGGTCCCGCCGGCGTCGGGCGGCAGCCAGTCACTGTCTCAATGCTCCGCGATCTCACCGGCGCCGAGGAAGTAAATGCAGATGAACAGGAACAGCCACACCACGTCGACGAAATGCCAGTACCAGGCCGCTGCCTCGAAGCCGAAGTGACGCTGCGGGGTGAAGTGGCCCTTGATCGAGCGGATCAGGCAGACCACCAGGAAGATGGTGCCGATGATGACGTGGAAGCCGTGGAAGCCGGTCGCCAGGAAGAAGGTCGAGGGATAGACGCCGCCGGTGAATTTGAACGGCGCCTCGGCATATTCGACCGCCTGCAGGAAGGTGAAGGACATGCCGAGCGCCACCGTCAGCGCCAGGCCCTTGATGAGCGTCTTGTTGTCGCCATGCACCAGGGCGTGATGCGCCCAGGTGACGGTACAGCCCGACAGCAGCAGGATCATGGTGTTGAGGAAGGGCAGGCCGAAGGGGTCGAAGGTCAGCACGCCCTTGGGCGGCCAGATTGCCTCGACGGCACCGGAGACATGCTCAGGATACAGGGCGAAGTGGAAATAGGCCCAGAAGAAGGCCACGAAGAACATCACCTCGGAGGCGATGAACAGTATCATGCCGTAGCGCAGGCCGATCCGCACGACGGCGGTATGCAGCCCCGGGGTGCGCGACTCGATGACGATGTCCCGCCACCACAGGAAGGCGGTCGCCAGCACGCCGGCGATGCCGATGAAGAGCATCCAGTGGATGCCGTAATGTGCCAGCAGGATGATGCCGAGCACCAGGGCGCCGGCCGAGAAGCTGGCGATGATCGGCCAGGGGGACGGATCCACCAGGTGGTAGGGGTGCTTGTGCAGCGACGGGGCTTCCGCAGTCGCCGTCAAATCGGGGGAGCTGGCCATTGCGCGTCCTGGTCTCGTGCCGCCGAGGCCGGGGCGAGAAGGCCCCGCCGGTTGCGCCGCATCAATCCTCAAAACCTCGGCTTTATCAAGCCCGGTTACGGTGTCGCGCGATTGGCCGGGCCGACATGCGGGCCCGCATTGGCCAGCGCGCCCGAACGCTGCGCGTCATCGAGGCTGCGGAAGAAGGTGTAGCTGATGGTGATGGTGTGGATCCCCTTGGTATTGGGGTCCTCGCCGATCTTCGGATCCACCCAGAAGCTGAGCGGCATATCCGCCACCTGGCCGGCCGCCAGGGTCTGCTCGTCGAAGCAGAAGCAGGCGGTCTTGTGGAAATACTTCCCCACCACCTCCGGTGTCACGTTGTAGGTAGCGATGCCGGTGACCGGCGTGGCCGAGAGGTTTTCCGCCCGGTAGAAGCCCATGCCTTCCTCGCCGACATGCAGCGTCATGCTCGCCACCTCGGGCCCGAAGCGCCAGGGCAGGTTGGGCTGGGTATTGGCGTTGAAACGGATGGTGAGCTGCTGCTGCCCGGCACCGGGCGCCGCCGGACCGCCGGTCTGCACCGTGCCGTTGTAGCCCGTGGCGCGGCAGAACATGTCGTAGAGCGGCACCGAGGCGAAGGCGAGGCCCACCATGCCGGCGACGAAGCCGCCGACGGCCAGGCCCAGGCGGCGATTGCGGCGGCGAAGGGTATCGCTGGCAGGGGTCTGCATCATGGTCCTCAAATGGCGGCGGGACGCGCTGCGGCAAGCCTCAGCCGCGGAGAACCCGGGCGGTGCTGATGAAGTAGAACAGCACCACCAGGACGATCAGCGCGGCCAGCACTGCCCAGTTCTTCTGCCGGCGGCGGCGGTCGAGATCCGCCCGCTGCTCGGGGGTCATCCGGGCGGGGGTCATCCGGGCGGGCGTCATCCGAGCACCATCTTGTCGACCGCCAGCGCGATGAACAGCAGCGCGAGATACAGCAGCGAATAACGGAAGGCCTTCTTGGCCGGCACGTCATTGGTCAGGCTGCGCCCGGCGGCATCCTGCCGGTCGCGGTAGACCGCCACCGACTGGCGCAGGAACTCCGCCCCCAGCAGCAGCGCCGCCGCGGCATAGGGCCAGCCGGCGAAGCCCAGCGCCCAGGGCAGCAGGGTCAGCGGCACCAGGGCGATGGTATAGATCAGCACCTGCTTCCGGGTTTCCCGCGCACCATGGGTCACCGGCAGCATCGGCACACCGACCTTTTCGTAATCGGCATGGGCCCAGAGGCTGAGCGCCCAAAAATGCGGCGGGGTCCAGAAGAAGATGATGGCGAAGAGGATCATCGGCGCCAGCGTCACGTCGCCGGTGACCGCAGCCCAGCCGATGACCGGCGGGAAGGCGCCCGCGGCGCCGCCGATGACGATGTTCTGCGAGGTCCGCCGCTTCAGCCACATGGTGTAGACGAAGACATAGAAGCCGATGGACAGCGCCAGCACGCCGGCCGCCACCCAATTCGTGGCCAGCCCCATGATGGCCA
>JAQGIA010000218.1 GCA_028291445.1 Belnapia sp. | reverse complement strand
GGCGTCGCCGGGGCCGAGGCCGGGACGCTGGCGGTGATGGCGGCCGGCGACCGGGCGGCCTTCGACCGGGCGCGGCCGCTGCTGGAGACGATCGGCGCCAATACCGTGCTGGTCGGCGAGCAGGTCGGCCAGGGCCAGACCTTGAAGCTGGTGAACAACCTGCTGGCCGCGACCACCTGGGCCGCCGCCTGCGAGGCGCTGGCCATGGGCGCCAAGGCCGGGATCGACCCCGAGCTGATGGTGGGCGTGATCAACGCCTCCTCCGGCCGCAGCTTCCCGACCGAGCGCTTCGCCGCCGGCCCGGTGCTGAGCCGGCGCTTCGATTTCGGCTTCCGGATGGAGTTGATGGCCAAGGACATGCGGCTCGCCTTGCAGGAGGCCGAAGCGCTGGGGCTGGTCATGCCGACCAGCCGGGCGGCGCAACTGCTGTACGGCCTCGCCATGGCGGGCGGCGGCGGCAAGGGCGACGTGACCGAGCTGGTGAAGATCACCGAGGCCTGGGCCGGGACGGAGATCGCCGCCAGCCGCCGCAACGCGGAATAGGCTGGTTGGCCGGGGGGCTGGCGCGCGCTCCGTTCGAAAGCGTTCACGGAACGCGCTCCAGCCATCTGTTCCGGCGAGCGAAGTGCCCTGCCGGATGAGTCCACCCGTTCGGGGTTCGCTCTAACCGGCCACCACCCAGGGCATCTCCAGCGCCCTGAGCCCGAGCGGCCGGTCGCCCTCGATACGGGTCCGCTGGAGGATGCCGGCCGCGGAATCCTCGGGCGTGCCGGTATGCAGCACCGCCCGGTTGTCCCAGAGCAGCAGGTCGCCCGGTGCCCAATCATGCGTCCAGGTGACGCGCGGCGCGGTCGCCGCTGCGAAGAGCGCGGCCAGCAGCCGCTCGCTCTCGGCCGCGGGCAGGTTGAGGATGCGGGTGGTGAAGCCCGGGTTGACGAAGAGCGAGGGCTCGCCGCTGACCGGGTGGCTGCGGACCACCGGATGCTCGGCCAGCCGTCCGGCATGGCGATGCTCGGCGCGCAGATCCTCCACCCGCCGGCGCAGCGCCGGCGGCAGGTTGGCCAGGGCGGCGCGCTGGTCGGCGAAGCCGATGGTCCCACCCGGCACGGTGGCGCCGGTGGCATGGGCGATGCAGGCGAGGCTTGGCTCCGCCTCATGCGTATGGTCGGCATGCCAGGCCCGGTCCGCCGGCGGCAACTCGCCCGGCATGGCACCAGCGACGATGCGGAGCAGCGGCGGCAGCAGCAGGCTGCGACGGTCGAGCAGCGGAGCTTCCAGCGCCGCCAGGCGGCGGGCGAAATCGCCCTGCGCGACGGCACCGAGATGCTGACCGCGGAACAGCAGCACCGCATGCTCGAGGAAGGCGTCGTGCAGCACCTCGAGCACCGGCGCATCCAAGGGGCCAGCGAGGTCGAGGCCGGTCACCTCGGCGGCGAACAACGGATGCAGGGCGTGGATATCCATGGGGTGGGTTCCGGAATGGGATGGCTGGGACGGCTGCAGGGCTAAGGCTTCAGCGTCGACAGCGGTCTCCGGGATGCGGTGGCATGCCTTGATCCTTCCAGCCGGCCAGCGCAGGGCCGGACCATATTCCACGTCCATGTCAGGAGGTTTGACCCGATATTCACGATAATCAAGTGGTATTTTTGTCGCCACCCCACGCTACGCAGAACTTATTTCACGCTATAAGAATGTTTATCTTGAATTTGCCGGTCATGGATGGCTCATCATGCCGGCTGCCACGGATCGACCGCCCGCATCGGGAGCCACCGCCATGCCCGCCCTCCTCGGCCGCCGCAGCCTTGGCCTTGCCGCCGCCAGCCTTGCCATACCCGGCCCGGCCCCCGCCCAGCAGGCACTGCAATTGCTGAACGTCAGCTACGACCCGACGCGCGAATTCTACCGGGCCTTCAACGCTGCCTTCCTGGCGCATTGGAAGGATGGGCCGGGGAGCGGCCAGACGCTCCGCCTCAGTACCTCGCATGGCGGTTCCGGCCGGCAGGCGCGGGCGGTGATCGACGGGCTCCAGGCCGATGTCGTCACCCTCGCCCTGGCCTATGACATCGACGCGATCGCCGAGCGTGGGCTGCTCGCCACCGATTGGCAGCAACGGCTGCCGCACAACAGCGCGCCTTATGCCAGCACCATCGTCTTCCTGGTGCGGAAGGGAAATCCCAAAGGGCTGCACGATTGGGGCGACCTGGCGCGGCCCGGCATCGGCGTCATCACCCCGAATCCCAAGACCTCGGGCGGCGCCCGCTGGAACTATCTGGCCGCCTGGGCCTGGGCGCGGCGCCAGCCGGGCGGGTCGGATGCGACGGCTGCGGATTTCCTCGGCAGGCTGCTGCGCAACGTGCCGGTGCTGGACACCGGGGCGCGCGGCTCCACCACCAGCTTCGTGCAGCGCGCCCAAGGCGACGTGCTGCTCGCCTGGGAGAACGAGGCGCATCTGGCCTTTGCCGAATTCGGCGCGGACAAATTCGACATCGTCTATCCCAGCCTTTCGATCCTGGCCGAGCCGCCGGTCGCCGTGGTCGACCGCAACGTCGAGCGGCGCGGCACCCGGGCGGTGGCGGAAGCCTATCTGCAACACCTGTATTCGGCCGAGGGCCAGGCGCTGGCGGCGAAGCATTTCTACCGCCCGCGCGATGCCGTGGCCCTGGCCGCGGCGCGGGCCAGCTTCCCCGACCTGCCGCTGGTCACGATCGACCAGGAATTCGGCGGCTGGGCCGCGGCACAGAAGACCCACTTCAGCGACGGCGGCAGCTTCGACCGCATCTACCAGCCGGGGCGATGAGCGCAGCGCGACGCATTGCGGGGTGGATGACGGCAGCGCGCGGCGCTGCAAGCTCGATGAGAGCAGCGCGCCGCGCTGCGGGCCCGATGAAGCAACCCCTGCCCGGCCTCGGCCTCGCGCTGGGCCTCACCTGGCTATGGCTCGGGCTGATCGTGCTGGTGCCGCTGGCGGCGCTGGTGATCCGGCCCTGGGAACTGGGCGCCGCCGGCGTCTGGGCGGTGGTGACGGAACCGAGGGTACTGGCGGCGCTGCGGCTGTCCTTCGGCGCGGCGCTGCTGGCGGCGCTGGTCGACCTGCCGATCGGGCTGCTGGTCGCCTGGGTGGTGGTGCGCTACCGCTTCCCCGGCCGGCGGCTGCTGGATGCGGCGGTCGATTTGCCCTTCGCCCTGCCGACCGCGGTCGCCGGGTTGGCGCTGACCGCGCTCTATGCGCCGAACGGCTGGCTCGGCGCGCCGCTGGCGGCGCTCGGGATCAAGGTCGCCTTCACCCCGCTCGGCGTCGCGGTGGCGCTGGCCTTCGTCGGCCTGCCCTTCGTGGTGCGCAGCGTGGAGCCGGTGCTGCGCGACCTGGCGCGGGATGCCGAGGAAGCCGCGGCGATGCTCGGCGCGACGCGGGCGCAAACCTGGTGGCGGGTGCTGCTGCCGGCGCTCGGCCCGGCATTGGCCTCCGGCGTGGCGCTGGCCTTCGCCCGGGCGGTGGGCGAATACGGCAGCGTCATCTTCATCGCCGGCAATACGCCGATGCTGAGCGAGATCGCACCGCTGCTGATCGTCGTGCAGCTCGAACAATTCGACTATGCGGCAGCGGCGGCGATCGGGCTGGCGATGCTGGCGTTGTCCTTCCTGCTGCTGCTCGGCTTCAACCTGCTGCAGCGCCGGCTGCGCCGCGGCTTGGCATGAGGGGGAACAGCATGAGGGGCCCGACCGAGGAACCCGCCTGGCTGCGCCGGCTGCTCTGCCTGCTGGCGGCGGCGGTGCTGGTCGTATTCTTCCTGCTGCCGCTGGCCGCGGTCTTCACCGAGGCGCTGCGGCGCGGCCTGGCGCCGGCGCTGGCGGCCCTGGCCGATCCGGATGCGTTGGCGGCGCTGCGGCTGACCTTGCTGGTCGCCGCAATCGCGGTGCCGGTGAATACCGTCGGCGGCATCGCCGCGGCCTGGGCCATCGCCAAATTCGAATTCCGGGGAAAGCGGCTGCTGACCACGCTGATCGACCTGCCCTTCTCGGTCTCCCCGGTGATTTCCGGCCTGGTCTATGTGCTGCTGTTCGGTGCCCAGGGCTGGTTCGGCCCCTGGCTGCAACGCCATGGCATCGAGATCATCTTCGCCCTGCCCGGGCTGGTGCTGGCGACCATCTTCGTCACCTTCCCCTTCGTCGCCCGCACGCTGATCCCGCTGATGCAGGCGCAGGGCCGCGCCGAGGAGGAGGCGGCGGCGACCCTCGGCTCCTCCGGCTGGCAGAGCTTCCGCCGCGTTACCCTGCCGAATATCCGCTGGGCGCTGCTGTCCGGCGTGCTGCTCTGCAATGCCCGGGCGATGGGGGAATTCGGTGCGGTCTCCGTGGTCTCGGGCCATGTGCGGGGGGAAACCAACACGCTGCCGCTGCATGTCGAGATCCTGTACAACGAGTACCAGTTCGTCGGCGCCTTCGCGGTCGCCGCGCTGCTGGCCCTGCTGGCGCTGGTGACGCTCGGCGCCAAGGCGCTGCTCGAGCGGCTGACAGGGCGGAAGCTGGCCGGTGCGTGACGGCGGCATGGACTGGGATGCGGGCATGGGCATCGAGATCGCCGGGCTGACGCGGCGCTTCGCCGGCGTCACCGCGCTGGATGCGGTCGATCTCCGTATCCGGGATGGCGAGTTCGTCGCGCTGCTGGGCCCCTCCGGCAGCGGCAAGACCACGCTGCTGCGGACCCTGGCGGGGCTGGAATTCCCCGATTCCGGCAGGCTGGAAATCCATGGCCGCGACATGGCGGCGGTGCCGGCGCGGGAACGCGGGATCGGCTTCGTCTTCCAGCATTACGCGCTGTTCCGCCACATGACGGTCTTCGAGAACGTCGCCTTCGGCCTGCGCATCCGCCCGCGCCGGGAACGCCCGCGCCGGGCGGAGATCGCCACGCGGGTCGAGCGGCTGCTGGCATTGGTGCGGATCCCCGAATTGGCCGGGCGCTACCCGGACCAGATCTCGGGCGGCCAGCGCCAGCGCGTGGCCCTGGCCCGGGCGCTGGCGATCGAGCCGAAGCTGCTGCTGCTCGATGAGCCCTTCGGCGCGCTGGATGCCAAGGTGCGCAAGGAATTACGGGTCTGGCTGCGGCAGTTGCACGACAGCCTCGGGATCACCAGCATCTTCGTCACGCATGACCAGGACGAGGCGCTGGACCTGGCCGACCGCGTCGCGGTGATGCGGGCTGGCCGCATGGTGCAATTCGATACGCCGGAGGCGCTGCTCGCCGACCCCGCCGATGCCGAGGTGGCCGGGTTCCTCGGCGAGGCGGTGCGGCTGCCCTGCACGCTCCGCGATGGCCAAGCCTGGTTCGCGGCGCTGCCGCCGGTGCGGGTGGCGACCAGCCTGCCGGATGGCCCGGCGCTGGCCTTCCTGCGTCCGGTCGACCTGGCCGCCGCGCCGGCGGCTGGCGAGGCGTCCAATGCGACCA
>JAQGIA010000210.1 GCA_028291445.1 Belnapia sp. | reverse complement strand
CGAATCGTGGTATCGCCATGCCATGCCCGATGGCGCCCCCAGCCGAAGCCGCCGCGCGCCGTTGCGCCGCGCCGAACCCGATCCCGTCCTCCCGGTGGCCATGCCCCCGGCCGGCTCCCAGCAGGCTACTGCCCAAAAAACCGGAGCCCAAAAAACCGGGGGCCAGGAAACCGGGGGCCAGGAAACCGCGCCCCTGCCGCCGCGAGGCCGCATCTACGGCAGCGTCCTGGAGTTGATCGGCGCCACCCCGCTGGTCCGCCTGCCGCGGCTGAAGGCGGCCGATGGGCTGGTCGCCGACCTCGCCATCAAGCTCGAATTCTTCAACCCGCTCGGCTCGGTGAAGGACCGCATCGGCCTTGCCATGGTCGAGGCGGCGGAGCGCGCCGGGCTGATCAGCCCCGGCACCGCCACCCTGGTCGAGCCGACCTCGGGCAATACCGGCATCGCGCTCGCCTTCGTCGCCGCCGCCAAGGGCTACCGGCTGATCGTCGTCATGCCGGATGGCGCCAGCATCGAGCGGCGCAAGATGATCCGGCTGCTGGGGGCCGAGGTGGAGCTGACCCCTGCCCGCCGCGGCATGGCGGGCGCCATCGGCCGGGCCGAGGCCATCGTCGCCGCGACGCCCGGCGCCTGGATGCCGAAGCAATTCGACAATCCGGCCAACCCGGATATCCACGCCGCCACCACCGCCGAGGAGATCTGGGCCGATACCGGTGGCGAGGTCGATGTGATCATCGGCGGCATCGGCACCGGCGGCACGCTGACCGGCATCGCCCGGGCGCTGAAGCCGCGCCGGCCCGGCCTCCGGGTGATCGGCGTCGAGCCGGCGGAAAGCGCCGTGCTGTCCGGCGACGAGCCCGGCCCGCATGGCATCCAGGGCATCGGCGCCGGCTTCAAGCCAGGGGTGCTGGATCTCGAATTGCTCGATGGCATCGTCCGCGTCGGGGAACGGGAGGCGATCGCCGCCGCCCGCCGCTGCGCCCAGCTCGAGGGGCTGCCGGTCGGCATCTCCTCCGGCGCCATGCTGCATGCGGCACTGGCCGAGGCGCGCGACCCGGCGCGGCGCGGCGGGCTGGTGGTCGGCATCGCGCCCTCCTTCGCCGAGCGCTACCTCTCGACCGAGCTTTTCGCCGGCCTCTGATGCCACGCCGGGATGCTACGACGACGCAACGTGGAGGCGGCTGTTTCGGCGCCCGGTCCCGTACTATATCGGGCTGAGCACGAGGAGCCACAGCCATGCCGCATGACGGTCACCATAATCATCCCCCCGGGCATGACCTTCCCCCCGACGGCTGGAAGCATTCCGGCGTCAAGGTGATCCCCGGCAACAGCCTGGATGCCAATACCGCCCAGACCCCGGGGATGAACCGCGCCGCCGCCATCAATGCCGCCCGCGTCGGCGCGCAGAAGATCTGGGCCGGCACGGTGCATATCCACCCGGATGCCAAGACCGGGGCGCATCACCACGGTGCGCTGGAGAGCGTGATCTATATCGTCAGCGGCCGGGCGCGGATGCGTTGGGGCGAGCAACTGGAATTCACCGCCGAGGCCGGGCCGGGCGACTTCATCTTCATCCCGCCCTACGTCCCGCACCAGGAAATCAACGCCAGCACGGATGAGACGCTGTCCTGCGTGCTGGTGCGGTCGGACAACGAGGCGGTGGTGGTGAACCTCGACATCGCCGCGGCGGAGAAGCCGGAAACCGTGCTGTGGATCGACCCGATCCACAAGACCGGCGGGGTATAGGCACTCGCGCCAAAGCATGCTGTCTTCGCTTTCGCTCACGCAGCATGCTCCAGCCTTGATCCGGTCGCGGGATTCAGCGTTTTCGGCGATACCTCCTCAACGCATCCCGCTTTAGGCCAGGGCGGCCAGGATGGCGGTGACCATCGGCTTCATGTGGAAGCTGTCTTCCGGCATCACCGTCACCCGGCCGCCGGCGGCCGTCACCGCCGCGGCCACCACCGGCCCGACCGCGGCGATGCGGGTACGGGCCAGCGCCTCGGCCAGCATCGCCTGCCGGCCGGAGGCCTCGGCCAGCGCCACCAGCCGCTTGACCTGCGGCGTGCTGGTGAAGACCACCATATCCACCTGCCCCGCCGCCATGGCCTCCAGTGCTTCCAGCACCCGCGCATCCTCGGCGCTGCTGGCATAGGCATAGGGCAGGATCGGGTCCGCAACCGCCCCGGCGCCGGCCAGGAAATCCAGCAGCGCGGCATTGGGATTGTCCGGATAGAGCTGCACCGCGACCCTCCGTCCGGCCAAATCCATCGCCGCTAGCGCGGCGATCACCCCGGCGGTCGTCGGCGGCTCCGGCGCCAGATCGGCCGCGAGGCCCAGGCCGCGCAGCCGGGCAGCCGGCTTCGGACCGCGGCAGATGCGCCGCACCCGGGCCAAAGCGGCACGGAACCCGGGCTCGATCCCGGCCCGCGCCGCCACGCCCAGCAGCCGCGTCAGCCCCTCGCCGGTCAGCAGGATCAGGTCGTCGGGCGGGGCGGCGACGAAGCGGCGCAGCCAGGCCTCGATCGGTGCCGGATCGGCGGCATCGACGATGGCGACCAGCGGGCAGCGAAGCGCGATGGCGCCCTGGCGTTCCAGCATGCGTGCCAGCACCTCCAGCTCCCGGGTTTCGGGCACCACCACGCGCAGGCCGGCCAGTACGTCGCTCATGCGGCCGAGCCTAAAGCAGGATCGCCTGCGGTGGAATCAGCGGAATGCGTCGATCCTGTTGCAGCTCCGGCCGCCGGGCGGTGGAAAGCCGATGCACGAATCCGCAGCGACCGCGCTAGGCTGGGCGCCATGGAAAGACGCGCGATCCTCGGGCTGGCCTTCGCCCTGCCGGCCATCCGCCCGGCCCGGGCAGCGCCCCTGCTGCGCGTCGGCTCGAAGAATTTCACTGAACAGCTGGTGGTCGCCGAGCTGTTTGCCCAGGCGCTGGAGAAGGCCGGGGCGCGGGTGGAACGCCGGGTCAACCTCGGTGGCACCGCCATCGCCCAGCAGGCGCTGCTGGCCGGCGAAATCGACCTTTATCCGGAATATACCGGCACCGGGCTCGGCGTGGTGCTGAAGCAGCCGCCGGAAGGCGATGCACCGAGCATCCTCGCCAAGGTCCGCGCCGGCTATGCGGCGATGGGATTGGACTGGCTGGATCCCTCGGGCATCGACAATGGCAATGCCCTGCTGGTGCTGCCGTCGACCGCGGAAAAGCACGGCCTTGCCACCCTGTCGGACCTCGCCCGTGCCGCGCCGGCGCTGACGCTCGCGGCCGGCAATGAATTCGCCGACCGCGCCGATGGCCT
>JAQGIA010000379.1 GCA_028291445.1 Belnapia sp. | reverse complement strand
GCGACATCGGCAGCTCGGTCCAGCGGCTCGCCACCCGTGCCAGCTGGCAGCGGCCTGAGACGGACCGCCTGGGCGGCCTCTGGACCTTCAAGCTGCAGGGCGATGCCCTCGGCTACCGGGCGCAGGGGCATCAGGAACCGCCGACCAACCTGCCGGATGCCAATGGCAGCCAGGCGATCGGCAATATCCGCGCGGCGGTGGACTGGCGGATGCCCTTCGTCCGCTCCGCCGGCAGCTGGGGCAGCCAGACGATCGAGCCGCGCGTCCAGTTCGTCACCGGCCCGCGCGTCGGCCCGCAGTCCCATGTCCCGAACGAGGACAGCATCGACTTCGAATTCACCGATGCCAATCTCTTCTCGCTGAACCGCTACACCGGCCGGGACCGCCAGGAAGGCGGCACCCGGGTGGATACCGCGCTGCGCGGCGCCTGGGACTTCCCCAATGGCGGGCAGGTGGATGGGCTGATCGGCCGGTCGTTCCGGCTGGATGATCAGATCAGCAGCCCCTATGTCGGCTCCGGCCTCGAACGCCGTGCCTCGGACTACGTCGCGCGGCTGCGCGTCTCGCCCACCCCCTGGTTCAATACCACCGGCCGCATCCGGCTGGACGGGGAGAACATCACCGAGCGGCGGATGGTCGATACCACCGCCAACCTCAGCCTCGGCAAGGTGACGCTCTCGGCCGGCTATCTCTTCTCCACGCCGCTGCCCTACTTCACCCCGCTGCGGTCGCGGGACGAGGTGGGCGCGGGCTTCACCGCCAAGATCGGCGAATTCTGGCGTGCCTCGCTGCACGGGAAATACGACCTCAGCCTGGGCCGGGCGGTGCTGCTGCAGGGCTCCGCCGGCTACGAGGACGAGTGCTTCATCTTCGAGGGCCGCTTCATCAAGCGCTATGCCCAGGACCCGGCGACCAGCAGCCTCTATGCGGCGAACACGGTCGTGCTGCTGCGCATCGGCTTCAAGACGCTGGGCGAATACTTCCTGCGGGCGATCTGAGCCGGCAATCTGGGAGGGGCAAGTTGGGGGGGGCGGCTTCACCGCGGCGGAAAAGCCTCTAGGATGCCCCGAAGCCGGCCCGGCAGAGGCCGGCGACGGGAGTAATTCAAGGCATGCACCACCGCATCGGCCGGCGCGCCGCGCTCGCCTCCGCCGCATTGGGCCTGGCAGGTCCCCTGGCCAGCCCGGCCATCGCCCAGCCCGGCTTTCCCAACCGGCCGATCCGCATGCTGGTGCCCTGGCTGCCGGGCGGCTCCTCGGATACCCATCTCCGGGTGCTCAGCGAGATCGCCGGGCGGAAGCTCGGCCAGCCGGTCATCGTCGAGAACAGGCCCGGCGCCTCCGGCACGATGGGCGCCCTGGCCATGTCCCAGGAGGCCAGGGCCGATGGCCACATGGTCGGCCAATTGCCGGTCACCGTCTTCCGCCTGCCCGCCCTGTCGCGCCGGTCGACCTTCGACCCGATGGCCGATTTCAGCTACGTGCTGCACCTGACCGGCTATGTGTTCGGCGTGGTGGTCCGGGCGGACCAGCCCTGGCAGAATTGGGCGGAGTTCGTCGCCTATGCCAAGGCCAATCCCGGCAAGGTCACCTATGGCACGCCCGGCGTCGGCAGCACCCTGCACATCACCATGGAGCGGATCGCCGAGCAACTCGGCATCGACTGGCTGCATGTGCCCTTCCGCGGCGGGGCGGATAATATCCAGGCGGTGCTGTCCGGCCAGACCATGGTGAATACCGACAGCACCGGCTGGGCGCCGCTGGTCGAGGACGGCAAGCTGCGGCTGCTGGTGGTCTGGACCGAGCAGCGCGCCAAGCGCTTCCCCGACGTGCCGACCCTGCGCGAGGTCGGCATCGACATCGTTGCCGACAGCCCCTTCGGCCTCGGCGCGCCCAAGGGCATGGACCCCGGGGTGAAGCGCGTGCTGCACGATGCCTTCAAGGAGGCGCTGTTCGATCCGAAGCACGTCGAGACGCTGGACCGCTTCGACATGCCGCTGCGCTACATGGACAGCGAAGCCTATGCCGGCTTCGCCCGCCGGCTGTTCGAGGAGGAGGGCGCGATCATCCGCAAGATCGGCCTGAAGATGGATTGAGCGCCTGGCGCTGCATGCGCCATGCCCGGCACCGGCCCGCGGCCCGATCCCAGCGGCAGGGCCAATGATTGGCCGGACGGGACATTCGCCAATACGCTGCGAAGCCTATTCCTTCATTAGATCACAGTGAATGAATGGGCTTCGCGGCGGCTTCGTCGGATTTTTGGTATATTCAGCGGAGTTGCGCATTCGGCGCCGAATTCTACCATTTCGAGTTTCTCCGAGCACGCATCCGGCGGATAGCGTGCTAGAATTCCTCATCGCTTGCCGAAGCTTTCGGGCGCAAGAGGCAGAGAGCTCCATCATGCTCCCGCCTCCGTGCGTGGAGTCAGAATGTTTTGACAGCAGATTATGTTCCGCTCGGGCTTACCCGATGCGATATCGAACCGATACATGCCCCGGGCTCGATCCAGCCGCATGGCCTGCTGGTCCTGGCGGACCGCGACAGCTTCGCCATCAGCCATGTCGCCGGCGACGTCGAGGGGCGGCTCGGGCTCGCCGCATGGCAGGGCCTGCCGCTGACCGCGCTGCTCGGGGAGGCCCTCGCCGAGCAGGTCGTGGCGCTCGGCTGGCTCCAGGATGCGGCAAGGCCGGATGCGACACGGCTGGAATTGGCAAGCTTCCTGGGCCAGCTACGGACCGCGGCCGGCGAATTGCTCGACGTGAGCGCCCATCTCGCGGGCCGGAAGGTGGTCGTCGAATTCGAGCCGGCGGCGGTGCCCGGGATGTTGAGCGCCCATGCCCTGAACCGGCTTGCGGCGAGCAGCGGCGCATTGGCGCAAGCGGCATCCCTGGCCGGCCTCTGCGACAGTGCCGCCGCCGAATTCCGGCTGCTGACCGGCTTCGACCGGGTCATGATCTATCGCTTCCTGCACGATGATGCCGGCGCCGTCGTCGCCGAGGCCAGGGGGGAGGGCATGCATTCCTTCCTCCACCAGCATTTCCCCGCCGCCGATATCCCGCGCCAGGCGCGTGCGCTGTACCTGCGGAACCTGATCCGCGTCATACCCGACGTGGGCTATGCGCCGGTCGGCCTCCGCCCCGGCTGGACCGAGCCGGCGCCGCTCGACATGAGCGATTGCAGCCTGCGCAGCGTCTCGCCGATCCATCTGCAATACCTGGTGAACATGGGGGTCCGCGCTTCGGCCTCGGTCTCGATCGTCATCGACGGCGTGCTCTGGGGCCTGATCGCCTGCCACCATGCGACGCCACGGACGATCCCCTACGACACCCGCGCCGCCTGCTGCTCGCTGGCCGGCAGCCTGGCCCGCCAGCTCAAGGCGAGGAAGCAGGCGGACAGCGACCGGCAGCTCATCCGGCTGCGCAACCTCGCCGACGAGTTGGTCGGATACCTCTCGCAGGATGGGCCCCTGCGCGATCCGATGGCTCTCCGGGAGCCGGTGACCCTGCTCGACGTCGCCCGGCTGATGGACAGCGACGGCGTCGTCATCCTGCGCGGGGATGACTACCTGGCCCAGGGCGCCTGCCCGCCCGAGCCTGCGGTGCGCGAATTGGTGGCCTGGCTCCTGGGCCGCACGGCGGAGCCGGTCTTCGGGACCGATAACCTGCCCGGCCAGTATCCCGCGGCGCTCGGCTTCCAGGCGGTCGGCAGCGGCCTGCTGGCGGTGACGCTGTCGCCCGAGCGGCCCTGGCTCATCCTGTGGTTCAGGAGCGAGATCATCGAGACCATCCAATGGGCCGGCAATCCGCACAAGGCGGCCGACGGGGAGGCCCTGGCCGCCGGTCTGGCTTCCGACCTGGCCATCCTCAACCCGCGGGCCTCCTTCGCCGCCTGGCAGGAAACCGTGCGCGCCCACGCGCGAAGCTGGAGCCAGGCCGAGCTCGATACCGCCCGGCGGCTGCGGACGGCCCTGCTGGAGGTGCAGCAGATGCGCAACATGCGCGAACTCAACCAGCAACTGACCGTCATGATCCAGGAAAAGGGCGTCCTGCTGCAGCAGAAGGAATTCCTGATCGGCGAGGTGAACCATCGCGTCCAGAACAGCCTGCAGCTGGTGTCGAGCTTCCTCTCGATCCAGGCCCGCGCCTCGGGAGATCCCGCCTTGCAGGCGCCGCTCGAGGAAGCCCGCCGCCGCCTGAAGGCGGTCTCGGTGCTGCACCGCCGGCTGTATCGCGGCGAGCAGGTCGAGAATGTCGATGCGGCCCGCTACATCGCGGAGCTTTGCGAGGAGACCACGGCCTTCATGGGCCAGGACTGGGCGGCCTTCATCGTGCATGACCTGACCCCGGTCATCATCCCGATCAGCCTGGCCGTGCCGCTGGGCCTCGTGCTGACCGAGTTGCTGATCAACATCAACAAGCACGCCTATGGCGGCTTGGCCGGCCCGGTAACGATCCGGCTGACCGAACAGCGCGGCCATCTCTATCTGGTCGTCGCCGACCGGGGCAAAGGCGGCATCTCGGGCGACAAGGGCTTCGGCTCCCGCATCATCGACGGGCTGATGCACCAACTCGGCGGCACCCTCGCCAGCGCCGACAATCAACCCGGTTTGCGGACGACCATCGCGGTGCCCATCCGGTCCGCGCACCCCCCGCCCAATGGCGAGGGCGCCAATGGCGAGGGCGACAGCGACGGCTTCGACCTGCCGCCCGGCTGATTGCACCACGACGCCTGACTTCATGACGCCTGACTTCGGCGATGCCGTGCGAGAGGGGGTGGCGCGCCGCGCCGGTTCCGTCGCATGCTGGCGCCAGACCGGCGGACCAAGCCGGCATGTCAGTGGAGGACGCCCTGACCAACTCCGGGATTCCCCGCCGCAGGCTTCTGGGCGCTGCTGCCCTGCTGCCTTTGCCGGCGCTCGCCCAGCCGCGTGCCACGGCCAATGGCTACCCTGATCACCCGATCCGCGTCTATGTCCCCTGGACCCCGGGCGGCGCCACCGATATCCAGATGCGCTCGGTCTGCGAGCTCGCCTCCCGCCACCTCGGCCAGCCGCTGGTGGTGGAGAACCGGCCGGGCGCCAGCGGCACGCTCGGCGCCGTCGCCCTGCGCGAGGCGAAGCCGGATGGCTATACCCTCTCGCAGATGGGCAATGGCGTGTTCCGCATGCCGGCGATGCAGGCGAGGCCGCAATGGGACCCGGTGCGGGATTTCACCTGGATCACCCGGTTCGCCGGCTACATGGGCGGCGTGGTGGTGCGGCCCGATGCGCCCTGGCGCAGCATGGCCGAGCTGCTGGAGTTCGCCCGGGCCAATCCCGGCAAGCTGAACTACGGCACGCCCGGCGCCAATACCACCGAGGTCCAGATGCAGCGCCTGGCCCGCGCCGCCGGGGTGGATTGGATGCCGATCGCCTTCCGCGGCGCGGCGCCCAATCTCCAGGCGCTGCTGTCGGGCGATATCCATTGTTCCGCCGAGACCAGCGCCTGGTCCGACATGGCGCTGGAGGGCCGGGTGCGGCCGCTGGCGGTCTGGATGAGCGAGCGGGTGAAGCGCTTCCCCGAGGTGCCGACCTTCCGCGAACTGGGCTGGGACGTGCTCGGCGAAAGCGCCTATGGCGTCGCCGGCCCGCGCGGCATGCCGCCGGCGGTGGTCGAGACGCTGCACCAGGCCTTCCGCCGCGCCGTGCATGATCCGGCGCATCTGGCCGTGCTGGCCCGCTTCGACATGCCGCTGCGCTACCAGGGGCCCGAGGATTTCGCCGATGACGCGGCGCTCCAGGCGGAGGAGGCGCGGCGGGTGGTGCAGGAATTGGGGCTGCGCATCGGGTGACGCCGCGCCTGCACCTCCGCTGCGGCGACGATCTGCGCGGCCGGCTGCAACAGGCCGGCATCGCCGGGGAATACCTGTGCTTCAGCGATCCGGTCTGCATGGGGCCGGCCAGCATGGGGCCGGCCCAGGAGACAGGCATGCCGGATGGCACGCCCGCGGATGGCGTGGATCTGATGGCCTGGCTCGGCATGCGGGCGCGCTACGTGGCGCTGCACAGCGGCCAGGATCTGATGGCGGTGCGGCTGCGGCTCGGCCGGGAATACGCCGCGCTCGGCGGGCTGCACCGGCGGGAGGCGGTCTGGCTGTGGTTCGAGCATGACCTCTGGGACCAGGCGGCGCTGATCCGCATCCTGTCGCTGCTGGCGGAAAAGCGGCTGCTGCGCGGCAAGCTGCTGCTGCTGCCGGCCGATGGCACCCGGTGCTTTCCCGAATTGAGCGATGCCGAGCTGGCCATGCTGGAACCCCGGCCGCTTTCCGACCTGCAGATCGAGCAGGCGGCCGAGGCCTGGGCCGCCTTCGCCGCGCCCGACCCGCGCGCGCTGGATGTCTTCAGCCGGCGGGAGCTGGCCCTGCCGCATCTGGCCGCGGCCCTGCGCCGGCACCTGCGCGACCTGCCCTGGACCACCGATGGGCTGGGGGAGACGGAGCGGGCGGTGTTGCGCGCCATCGCCGGGCTGGGCGAAGTAGCCGATGAGGCGCTGCTGCTGCGGTCCATCGGCCGGGCCGATGCGGTCTTCCACCTGACCGACCAGATTTTGCGGGAGATGGTGGGGCGGTTGCGGCAGGGGCCGCACCGGCTGGTGATGCGGGAGGCGCCGCTGCGGCTGACGCCGCGCGGTGCGGCGGTGCTGGCCGGGCGGGACCGGCATCGCCCGGCGCCACGCTTCCAGGCCGGGGTGACGGTGCTGCCCGAGCCGCCCTGGCTCTGGGACCCGGCGCGGGCCGCGGTGGTGCCCGGCAAGACATAGAAAAACCCGGGGGAAGGCTTGCGCCTCCCCCCGGGTTTTGGCTGGTCCAAGTCTGGATTATCCAAACCTGGACCGCTCCGAGGTCGGGGTGGGTTAGCTGCGCGGGGCGCCGGTCTCGACGCTGGCGATGCCATTGGCATGCTGCACCGGCTCATAGACCACATGGGCCTCGTTGCCGCCGCCGACCAGCCGGCCGATCTGGCCCGGGAAGGCATTCACCTGGCCATACTGGTAGCTGCGGTCACGATCGCCGCCGCTCATGCGAACCTGGGCGCCGCCCAGTACGCTCCCGGGCACATTGCCGGGGATACCATTGTCGTAAACGACCTCGGGGCCGCCACCCGCATTGCCACCGACCAGCCGCGGGCCGTCCTGGGCCAGGGCGGCGCCAGCGGAGCCAACGGCGATCACGGAAGCAAGCAGAAGATTGCGGAACATCGTCATTCTATCCTCATGTCTCGGATGGCGCGGGGCCATCCTTCGCAGCCAAAGATGGGCTGCATGGCTCGGCTTATCCAATGCGTTTGACGCATAGACATTATTTGCGAGGTGGATGGTAACCTTCAGCCGCCCACCGCAACGGCAATCCGGTGCGTGGCGTTGCGGGCGAGGCCGGCGGCCGGTGCGGCCGGCAGATAGACCACCTGGGCCTCGTCGCCGCCGCCGACCAGCACGGCCACGCGGCCCGGTTGGGCCTGCATCGCGCCATAGGCATAGCTGCGGTCATTGCCGCCACCGCTGAGCCGCACATGGCCGCCGCCGACCGGCGAACCGCCCGGCAAGCCGCCGTATTCCACATGGGCCTCATCGCCGCCGCCGGCCAGTTGCGGCGCGGCATGGACCGTGGCGGTGCCGAGGGCGAGGCCTGATGCGAGCAGAATGGTGCGGATCATGGATAAGGTCTCCTGGATGGCTGGGACGGCGTGCTGCCTTCCCCTTGACCGGAACGATGATCCGCCGGCGGGCCATTGCCCAATCGCCATGCCGGATCGGCACTATCCGCCTGGCAAATGTCGTGCCGGCGCAACCAGCGGCAGGCGCGGCGCGACCATTGGCCGCAGCCTGGGCGGACCAGAGCAGGAGCCGCCCGGTGACCCCCTTCCGCTGCATCCCCATCGAGACCGAGACCGCCCACCGCTTCCGCCGCACCGGCCGCGACGACCGGGGCCTGGCGCTGCACCAGCGGGTGGTGGACGGGCCGGGCTTTCCCTGCCGCCACTGCCTGCAATTGGGCGAGCCGGGGGAGGCGATGCTGCTCGGCGCCTACGACCTGCCGCATCCGCAGGGTGTCTACTGGACCCCGAGCCCGATCTTCCTGCATGCGCGCGACTGCGTCAGGTTCACGGCGCCGAACGAGATCGCGCCCATCGTGCTGGCCAATGGCATCGTCTCCGTCCGGTCCTACGACGCGGCGGAACTATGCCTCTATGACCTCGGGGCGATCAGCGAGGGCAGCGCGGTGGCGCCGCTGCTGGCGCGGGCGCTGGAGGATCCGCGGACGCGCTTCATCAATATCCACACCGCGCGGCCGGGTTGCCTGCTGTGCCGGGTGGAGAAGCTGGCGGCCGATACCGGCGGTTGAATTCGGATCGATGGACGTACTAACCTGCGGTCGAAGCGCCGGGCCGCAGCCGCGGATCAGCCTGGCACCAAGCAATACCGCCGGGAGGGTAACGATGCCGCTGGTTACATTGACGAATGCGGAGTTGCTGGCCGGGGAATTCTATGCGGGCGCCGGCGGCCAGTGGTACTGCAACTCAGGGCTGGGCAATCGCGACAACGGCGACAACCACATGCATCTGATGGGCACCACATCCACGCCCGGCTATGACCCGGTGAACAACCGCAATCCCGCGACCGTGCTCGCGGTCGAGCGGGTCGAGCTGAAACTGCGCTGCCCGGGCCAGCCGATCCAGCGGGTCTGGCTGCTGCGCATGGTCAGCGGCGTCTTCGCCATGCCGATCAACCTCCAGGGGCTCAACCGCATGGAGGAGCTGATCGCGGCCGAGATGTTCGCGATGCTGCCGGCCGCCCTGCGCTGATCCCGCGGGCGCGGCTCAGGCCGCCTCCAGCTTCTCCTGCAACTCCAGCCATTCGGTCTCGAGGCCCGGCAGGATCTTGTTGATCACCGCCCGGCGGGTGGTGGCGCGGTTGATCAACTCGGATTTGTTGCCGGCATAGAGCCTGGGATCGGCCAGCGCCTTGTCGATCACCGTGGCCTCGTCCTGCAGCTTGGCGATCTGCGCCTCCAGCTGCTTGGCGCGTTCCTTCAGCGGCGCCAGGGCACGGCGGTTCTCCGCCTGGCCCTTGCGGTCGGCATTGCGCGGGGCGCTGCCGGGCTCGGCGCGGGACGCCTTGCGGCCGCCGCCGCCCAGCATCGCCCGGTAGTCGTCGAGGTCACCGTCGAAGTTGCTCACCACGCCATTGCC
>JAQGIA010000169.1 GCA_028291445.1 Belnapia sp. | reverse complement strand
GACCGAGACCAGCCGATCGCCCTCATGCAGCCCGGCCTTCTGCGCCGGGCCGTTGCGGGCCATGGAGGAGACGACGACGCCCTCCTCGTCCTCCGCCGCATAGAGGCCGAGCCAGGGCCGCGCCGGGCGGTTGGGGCGGCCGAAGGCCAGCAGGTCGTCCAGTACCGGCGGCAGCAGGCTGGCCGGCACCACCATGTTGAGGTCGACCCGGCGGCCCTTGCCATCCTGCTGCTGCATGACGAGGGAGCCGATGCCCATCAGCTTGCCGGTCCCGCCGATCAGCCCCGCCCCGCCCCAGGAGGGATGCGCGGGCGCCGTGAAGATGGCGTCGTCCACCAGATACTCCCAATAACCGGCGAATTCCTGCCGCGCGGCGATGGTGCAGCGGAGCGCATGCTTGCGCCCGCCGGCGCTGGCCAGCACCGCCGTATCGCCCGGGCGCGGGGCATCCCCGGTCTCGATCGGCAGGGCGGGCAGGTTCAGCTTGCCGAGCGCCTGGATCAGCCCGAAGCCGGTTTCGAAATCATAGGCCAGCGCATGGCCGGGGATGGCGCGGCCGTCATGCGTGGTCAGCCAGATGGTCTCGGCCTCGGTCACGATATAGCCGATGGTGGCGATCAGCCCATCCGGCCGGATCACCACGCCGGAGCCGGTGCGCTCGGTGCCGAGGCTCTGGGCGGTGAAGGCATCGGCCGGGACCAGGGCCTTCACGCCCACGACCGAGCGCAGGACCTCATCGAGGTCGAAGTCGTGGTCGGTCGGGTCAGGCTGCAAGTCCGACGGGATCTCCCATTCGCTGGATGCCATGCACGAGCCTTCCGTTTTCGCCGAGGGGTCACATTGAAGAATGGTCGAGTGGTTGCCGGAGTGCCGGCGAAGCGTCGGCCCGCCTGCAATATCGACCCTTCGCCGCACTTCGCCAACGCGTGAGATGCGGTTCGGTGCGATCCGCGGCAGTTCGGTGACGCTGGCGGCTGGTGAAGCGGGCGCAAACGTTATATTATAACGTCCATGCAGCCTTCTCACTCCCGCCGCGCCGCCCTGCTGGCCGCCGTCGCCGCGCCCTTCGGAATTGCCCGGCCGGCCCCTGCCATGGCCCAGGCGGGGGAGCGGCCCGTCGTCGTCGCCTCCTTCTCCATCCTCGGCGACATGGTCCGGCAATTGGCCGGGGATGCGGTGGCGTTGCGGGTGCTGGCGGGGCCGGAGACCGATGCGCATCTGTTCCAGCCGCGACCCTCGGAGGCCGGCGCCATCCAGGGGGCGGCGCTGGTGGTGCGCAACGGGCTGGGCTTCGAGCCCTGGCTGGACCGGCTGCTGCGCAGCACCGGTTATCGCGGCCCGCTGGTGACGGCCGGCGCGGGCATCGCCCCGCGCCGGGGAGCACCCGGTCATGGGCCGGATGCGCCGGACCCGCATGCCTGGCAGGATGTGCGGCTGGCGCGGTCCTATGCGGCGGCCATCGCCGCGGGGCTGCGTGGCCTGCTGCCGGAGGGAGCGGTCCAGGCGGCGGCTTACGATGCGCGGCTGGCGGCGCTGGATGCCTGGGTGCGCGCGCGGATCGGCACGGTGCCCGAGGCACGGCGGGTGATCGTCACCAGCCATGACGCCTTCGGCTATTTCGCGGCGGCCTATGGGGTGCGGGTGCTGGCGCCGCAGGGCATCGCGCCCAATGCGCAGCCCTCGGCCGCGCAGGTGGCGGCGTTGATCCGGCAGATCCGGGCGGAGCGGGTCTCGGCGGTGTTCATCGAAGGGATCGGCAGCCAGGCGGTGATGGAGCGGCTGGCGCGCGATGCCGGCGTGGCGGTGCGCGGGCGGCTTTATGCCGATACGCTGTCGCCCCCGGATGGGCCGGCGCCGAGCTACGAGGCGATGGTGCGGCACAACCTCGGGCTGCTGATTCCGGCGATGCTGGGGTAAGCGATTGGCGGGGTGCCGGAAGCCGCCGCGCGGCGTCGTCGGGAGGGACGTTGGACGCAGGCTGTCCGATGCCCCGGCCCCCGGTAGTTCAAACTTCTGGGTTCCAAGGCTCCTCCGACCCTTGGTGGGGTAGTTTGAAGGGGCACGCCCCTGCATCCTTGCGCCCCAACCCCCTGCCAGGAACCCCATGCCCGAAACCATCCCTCCCGAGTGGCTCGACCCGCCCAACCTGGCCGCCGCCCGGGTGGCGCAGGTGGCGTTGGCGGCACGGGTGGAGGCGGCCGACCGCATCGGACCGGTGCGGCTGATCGGCGGGGTCGATATCAGCAATACCCGGTTCGACCCGGAAAACCTGATCTTCGCCGCCGTGGTGGTGCTGGCCTGGCCGGGGCTGGAGGTGGTGGCGACCGCCACCGCCGTGCAGCGGGCGCGGATACCCTACGTGCCGGGCTTCCTCGGCTTCCGCGAGGTGCCGGCGCTGCTGGAGGCCTGGGCGAAGCTGTCCGAGCTGCCCGACCTGGTACTGGTCGATGGGCACGGGATCGCGCATCCACGCGGGCTCGGCATCGCCGCGCATCTGGGCGTGGCGCTGGATGTGCCGAGCATCGGCGTGGCGAAATCGCCGCTGGTCGGCCGGGCGGCGGCGCCGTTGGGCGACGAACCCGGGGCGGAGCAGCCGCTGGTCTGGCAGGGACGCCAACTCGGCAGCCTGTTGCGGACCCGGCGGCGGGCCAATCCGCTTTATGTCTCGCTCGGCCACCGGATTTCGGCCGAGGCGGCGGTGGAGTGGGTGCGGCGTTGCGGCACCGGCTACCGGCTGCCGGAGCCGACGCGGCAGGCGCATCTGGCCGCGAATGCGGCCCGGCGGCAGCATGCGCAGGAGCATGGAGTGACCATTCCGCCACCGGCCGGCTAGCGCGGTTTCACCGCCGCCAGAGGCGATGAAAGCATTCCAGCTTTTTAGTTTTGACGCATTTTCCGAGTCGCCAGGCGATTCCGCTTGGCTTGAAAATGCTTTAAGCCGCCCCGATGCACAGGATATGGCTGGCGCTGGGCGCCTTGGCGGGGCTGGCGGCGGTGGGGCTTGCCGCCTGGGCGGCGCATGGGGCACCGGGCCGGCTGGATCCGGCCCGGCTGACGGCGCTGGCCAATGGTATCCAGCAGCAGGGTTGGCACGCGCTCGCCCTGCTGGCGGTGGGGCTTTGGGCGGAGCGGCGCAGCGGCGTGCTGGTGCATCTGGCCGGCGGGGCCTTCGCGCTCGGGCTGCTGCTGTTCTGTGGCGGGGTCTATGCGGCGGCGATCGGCGGAATTTCGCTCGGCGCGGTGGCGCCCTCGGGCGGGATGCTGCTGATGGCGGGCTGGGCGCTGCTGTTCGTCGCGGCGGCGTGGCCCGGCCGGGGCAACACATGATCGGCGCCGCCTACCTGGCGGCCGAAGGCTTCGAGGCGGAGCTGGCCGAGGAATTGCGGCTCGGCGGGCGAAGCATCGACGCCTGGCACGGGCGTCTGGCGCTGTCGCCGGAACCGCCGGGGCCGAGCGCCTGGGCACTGGAGGTCTGGACCGAACCGCAGGCGGTGCCGGCGCCCTCGGTGAAGGCGGCGGCCGATGCCTTGCGGGCGGTGCAGCGGAACTGGGCGCTGTACGCGCATGGCCAGCACCGGCGGGCGGCGCTGATCGAGGCGCGGCTGCCGCCGGTCAAGGCGCGGCCGCTGCTGTTTCCCGAAGCGGCGCCGACCGGGCATCTCGGCGCCTGGACCCTGCTGGCGACCGACCGGCTGCTGCTGAGCCCGACCAAGACCAGCCCCTTCGTCAACGGCACGGTGCAATTCGTCGAGGATCGGGAGGGGCCGCCGAGCCGGGCCTATCTGAAGCTGTGGGAGGCGCTGACCCGGGCCGGGCGCTGGCCGGGGCCGGGGGAGAGCTGCCTCGACCTGGGTGCCGCGCCGGGCGGCTGGACCTGGGCGCTGGCGCAGCTCGGCGCCACGGTGGTGGCGGTGGACAAGGCGCCGCTGGATGCTGGCGTCGCGGCCATGCCGGGGGTTTCCATGCGGCTGGAAAGCGCCTTCGGGCTGGACCCGCGGCAGCTGCCGCCGGTCGATTGGCTGTTCAGCGACGTGATCTGCTACCCGGCCCGGCTGCTGGCGCTGGTGCGGCGCTGGCTGGAGGTGGGGCGGGCACGGAATTTCTGCTGCACCATCAAGTTCCAGGGCGAGACCGACCATGCGGCGGCGGCGGAATTCGCCGCCATTCCCGGCGCGATGGTCTTCCACGGGGCGCATAACAAGCATGAGCTGATGTTCGTCCGGCTGGGCTAGGTCCTGGCACGGCGGCTGCTTTGGCAGGTCCGGCGCCGGTGGCGCCCCGCCTGGCATCCCGCCGGCGGAATCGCAGGGCCAAGGAAGATGCAGGTCTCGGGACTCGGCGGCGGCGCCAGCGGCGCTGCCATGATCCAGCAAATGCGGGAGCGGATGTTCACCCGCGCCGACAAGGATGGCGACGGCGGGCTGTCGCTCGACGAATTCAAGGCGATCCGGCGGCCGCCCGCGGGGGTGAGCCAGGGGGGGAGCCTTGGGGGGAGCCAAGGGAGTGCCCCCGCCGGTAGCCCGGCAGATTCGGCCGCCTCCCCGGCAAGCGGTACCGCGGCGACGACCGGGACCTCGGCAAGCGATGCCGTGGCCTCGGCCTTCAAGGCGCTCGATGCCGATGGCGACGGCAAGTTGACCAGTGCCGAGCTGGAGAAGGGGCGGCGCCGGCATGGCGGCGGCCAGGGGATCATGTCGGCGGATGGGCTGCAGGCGCTGCTGGCGGTGCAGGAAAGATCCAGTAGCCAGCAGAGCCAGGGCCAATCCCAGGCGGGCGGGCTGCAGGCGGTGGTGGCGCGGATGCTCCAGGCCTATGGCGGTACGCAGGCCGCGGCCTGAGTGCGGCGCCGACCGGGACCAGGGCGGAAAAGCCGACCTTGGCCCCAGGGCTGCTTGGGGCCGTATCGTGCCTGGGGACGCCTGTGGGAACCGCCTACGGCCGTGCGGCCCGTTGGAGCCTGCGCCGGCGCGCGTTACGATACCCTCCGCAGACCCTGGGGGAGAGTGCCGTGCGCGCCTTGTTCGTCGATGCCAATGCCTCGCTCGCCGAGGTCACCGAACGGCTGGGGCGGCCGGGCGACCCGGAGGTGGTGATCCACCGCAACCCCGATATCAGCCCGGAGGACCTGCCGAAGCTGCTGGCGGGGTATGAGATCGCGATCGACGACCATACCCAATTCCCGACCGAGATCGTGAAGCAGTGCAAAGATCTCAAGCACATCGTCTTCCTCGGCACCGGCGCCCGCAGCTACATGAACCCGGAGGAGCTGGAGGCGCTCGGCGTCACCGTCCATATCATCAAGGGCTATGGCGATACCGCGGTGGCCGAGATGGCCTTCGCGCTGCTGTGGGATGCGGCGCGGAAGACTGCGTTGATGGATGGCGCGATCCGTCGCGGCGAATGGCCGCGGGTGGTCGGCATGCAGCTCACCGGGCGGACCGTGGGGCTGGTCGGCGTCGGCGGGATCGGGGCGGAGATGGCGCGGCTCTGCGCCGGCGTGGGCATGAAGGTGCTGGCCTGGAACCGCTCCGCCAAGG
>JAQGIA010000122.1 GCA_028291445.1 Belnapia sp. | reverse complement strand
TGGTGGTGGTGCAGCCGGTCGAGCCTTCCTCCGGCCAGGTCTTCATCGGCCGGGTCTTCGCGGTCTGCATCATGGGCGGCATGGGCAGCCTGCCCGGCTGCATCCTCGCCGCCTTCGTCTTCGGCGTGGTCGAGAACGTCACCGCCACCTTCTACGGCCCGTCCTGGTCCCCCGCGGTCGCCTTCGGCTGGCTGCTGCTGGTGCTCGCCTTTCGGCCGCAGGGCCTGTTCGGGAAGGCGGCATGAGCATCGCCATCACCGCCCCCGCCGCGACGCCGACCAAGGCGCGGCGGGGCCTGGCCTTCTGGCTCGGGGCGCTGGCGATCGGTGTCGGCCTGTTTCTCGGGCTGCGCGGCCTGGGCAATGACTATGCCTATTTCGCCGGCTACTTCATCCTGCAATACGTCGTCCTCGCCACCGCCTGGAACATCCTCGGCGGCTATGCGGGCTACGTGAATTTCGGCGCGGCCGGCTTCATGGCGGCGGGGGCCTATACCGCCATCGCGCTGCGCAAGGCGACCGGGCTGGACCTGCTGCCGGGGATCGTCGCGGCGGGGCTGGTCGGCGGGCTGCTCGGGCTCGGCACCGGCTACCTGACCCTCAGGCTGCGCGGCGTCTATTTCTCCATCGCCACGCTCTGCCTGTCGGTGGTGCTGCAAACCCTGGTGGTGAACTGGGACTATGTCGGCGGCTCGCGCGGTGCCTATATCCTCCGGCCGCAGACCATCGACCCCTTCACCAGCTACGGCGAATTTCTGTTCGTCGTCATGCTGGTGCTGGCCATCGGCGCGGTCGGCATCGCCCGGGCGGTGGAGAATTCACGGCTGGGGCGGGGATTGCAGGCCATCCGCGACAACGAGCGCGCGGCGGAGGCGGTCGGTGTCCCGACCCTGCGGTTGAAGCTGGTGGCAACGGCCCTTTGCGGGGCGCTCATGGCCATCGCCGGGGCGCCGTTGCCCTATTACAGCGGCTACCTCAACCCGGAAGCCGCCTTCAGCCTCGCCTATGCGGTCAATGCCATCGCCATGCCGCTGATCGGCGGTGCCGGCACCTGGGCCGGGCCGGTGATCGGCGCGGTGCTGCTGGGCGCCATGCAGCAGGCCGCGACGGTCACCATTTCCTCGGCGCTGAACCTCTTCATCGTCGGTTGGATGCTGGTCATCTTCGTCGCAATCGCGCCACGCGGCATCCTCGGCTGGTTCAGGAAACGGCGATGAGCGAGATGCTGCTCAAGGCCGAAGGCGTCGGCAAGCGCTTCGGCGGCTTCGTCGCCTTGCAGTCGGTGGATATCGAATTGCGCGCCGGCGAACGCCTGGGGCTGATCGGCCCCAATGGCTCGGGCAAGTCCACCTTCGTGAACTGCATCTCGGGCGACTTCGCCGCACATGACGGCAAGGTCACGCTGGCCGGCGCGGCGCTGGACGGGCTGAAGCCGCATCGCCGCGCCCGGCTCGGCCTGGCGCGGACCTTCCAGCTGCCGCAGCCTTTCGGCAGCCTGTCCGTGCTGGAGAATGTGCGCGTGCCGGTGCTGTTCGCCGGCCAGTCCGGCAGTGCCACGGTGCGGGCCATGGAATGCCTGGAGCAGGTGGAACTGGCCGGCAAGGCCGATTGCCTGCCGAAGGAACTGACCCAGGTCGAGCTGCGCCGGCTGGAACTGGCCCGCGCCATCGCCTTGAATCCGAAGCTGCTGATCGCCGACGAGGCGATGGCCGGTCTCTCCAACGCCGAGGTGGACCAGATCATCGCCCTGCTGTTCCGGCTCAACGCCGCCGGCACCGCCATCATCATGATCGAGCACATCATGCGCGCGGTCACCGCCTTCGCCGAGCGCCTGGTGGTCTTCGTCGCCGGCCGCAAGATCGCCGATGGCCCGCCGCGCGAGGTGCTGGCGCTGCGCGACGTGGAGGACGCCTATCTTGGCCGGCAGTAGCCAAGGGCAAACGCCGCCTGGCACGGGTGACGCGATTTGCCCGCTCGCCCTCGAGATCAGCGGCGTCGATGCCGGCTATGGCGCGGTGCGGGTGTTGCAGGCGGTTTCGCTCAGCATCCCCGCCGGGGCGACGGTGGTGCTGCTCGGCACCAACGGCAACGGCAAGACCACCTTGATGCGCAGCATCATGGGACAGATCCGGCCAACCGCCGGCAGCATCCGCGCGACGCTCGACGGTGTCACCATCGACCTCGTCGGCAAGTCGCCGGAGGCGGTGGTCGATCTCGGCATCGTCCTGGTGCCCGAGGGCCGCCGGCTGTTCCCGCGCCTGACCGTGGAGCAGAACCTCCGGCTCGGCGCCTATCGCGCGACCGCCCGGGCCGTGCTCGCGGAAAACCTGGCGCTCACCTACGAGCTGTTCCCCCGGCTCGCCGAACGCCGCGCCCAGCTGGTCGGCAGCATGAGCGGCGGGGAGCAGCAGATGGTGGCGCTCGGCCGGGCGCTGATGTCGGCACCGCGGATCCTGCTGGTCGATGAACCCTCGGTGGGGCTGGCGCCGATCCTGGTGGCGCGCACCATGGAGATGATCGCCGAGATGAAGGCCCGGCTCGGCCTGACCGTGCTGATGGCGGAGCAGAATTTCCACCAGGCGGTGCGCATCGCCGATCGCGGCTACGTCATCGTCCACGGCCATATCGAGTTCGAGGCGGAATCGGCCGCCGCCATGCACGACAATGATCTGGTGCGGCAAATCTACCTGGGGTTGTAGCAGGCGGCGGTTGCGCCGCGCGAAATCCGGCGGCACCTTGCCGCCAGCAAACCGCGCGACCGGCCCACGGCGCCATGCCACCCGAGGAGATCGGCAAAGATGCCCGACGTGAATCCTGCCCCCGCCATTCCGCATTACGATGCCCTGGTCATCGGCGCCGGCTTCTCCGGCCTGTACCAGTTGCTGTGTCTGCGCGACCGGCTGGGGCTGAAGGTGCAGGTGCTGGAAGCCGGCGAGGGCGTCGGCGGCACCTGGTACTGGAACCGCTACCCCGGCGCCCGTTGCGATTCCGAAAGCCATTCCTACAACTTCACCTTCTCCAAGGAGTTGTTCGAGGAATGGGAATGGTCGGAGCGCTATCCGGAACAGCCGGAGATCATGCGCTACCTGAACCATGTGGCGGATCGCTTCGACCTCAAGCGGGACATCCGCTTCGGCACCCGCGTCACCGGCGCCCGCTACGACGAGGCGGCCAATCGCTGGACGGTGACGACCGAGGCCGGTGAGCGCTTCTCCGCGCAATTCCTCATTACCGCGGTCGGCTGCCTGTCCACCGCCAATGTACCGAAGATCCCCGGGCTGGAGGATTTTGCCGGGCAATGGGTCCATACCGGGCAATGGCCGCACGAGGGGGTGGATTTCACCGGCAAGCGGGTCGGGCTGATCGGCACCGGCTCCACCGGCATCCAGGCGACGCCGGTCATCGCTGCCGCCGCCAAGCATCTCACGGTCTTCCAGCGCACCGCGAATTACAGCGTGCCGGCGCATAACGCGCCGCTGAAGCCCGAATTCAAGCAATGGGTGAAGGCCAATCACGCCACGCTGCGCGAGGTGATGCGGAGCACCCCCAACGGCCATCCCTTCGTCATCGCGGATCGTTCGGTCTGGGACGTGAGCGATGCGGAGCGCGAGGCGCTGTACGAGGCGGCCTGGGCCAAGGGCGGCCTGCAATTCCGCGCGACCTTCCGCGACCTGCTGGTCGACAAGGCGGCGAACGACACGGCGGCCGCCTTCCTCAAGAACAAGATCCGCGAGATCGTCAAGGATCCGGCGACCGCCGCGACGCTGGCCGATATCGACCATCCCTACGCCGCCAAGCGGCCACCGATCGACAGCGATTACTTCGACACCTTCAATCGCGACAACGTCACGCTGGTCGATGTGCGGGCGGCGCCGATCGAGCGCGTCACCCCGGACGGCCTGCAAACGCGGGAAGCGAGCTACCCGCTCGACATCATCGTCTTCGCCACCGGCTTCGATGCCATGACCGGGCCGCTGCTGAAGCTGAACATCGAGGGCCGCAACGGCATGCCGCTGGCCCAGGCCTGGGAGGCGGGGCCGCGCAATTACCTGGGCTTGCAGGTGGCGGGCTTCCCCAACCTGTTCACCATCACCGGCCCGGGCAGCCCCTCGGTGCTGTGCAACATGCCTGTCGCCATCGAGCAGCATGTCGAATGGATCACCGATTGCATCGCCCATCTGCGGGCCAAGGGCCTGGCCCGGATCGAGACCACGGAACCGGCGATGGCCGGATGGGTGGCGCAGGTCAACGACGCCGCGGCCGCGACGCTGCTGCCGGAAGCGCATCATTCCTGGTACCTCGGCGCCAATGTCCCGGGCAAGCCGCGCGTCTTCATGCCCTATGCCGGCGGCATGGCGCATTACCGCGCCATCTGCGACGAGGTGGCGGCCAAGGGCTATGCCGGCTTCGCCCTAAGCGACTGATAAGGTGGGCGACTGATAAGGCGAGCGATTGATTGACAGCGGGGCAGGCCGGCAGCAGGCTGGCGTCGTTCCAAGGGGGGCCCCAGCAGGGGCTGAGATAGGGCTTATCCGCCCTGACCCTTCGAACCTGATCCGGGTCATGCCGGCGTAGGGAACGGAACGAGCGGGCGTAACCCAACCACCAATTGCGCCCGGCCCCGCGCGTCACACCGCCCGGATCTCCCCTCAGGAGGTCCAAGAATGCCCGATATCTTTCCTGCTTCCCCCGTGGCTGAAACCCTCGACGTCACCACCGGGCCGTTGCCCGCCTCCCGCAAGGTGCATATCGCCGGCACCCACCACCCGGATATCCGGGTTGCCATGCGGGAAATCGACCTCGACCCCTCCGCCAACGAGCCGCCGCTGCGGGTCTACGACCCCTCCGGCCCCTATACCGATGCCGGCTACGTCGCCGACATCCGCTGCGGCCTGCCGGCCCTGCGCCAGGGCTGGATCGCGGCCCGCGGCGATGTCGAAGCCTATGACGGCCGTGATCCCAAGCCGGAAGATGACGGACTGAAGCCCGGCGAGGCCCGCCGCGTCCCGGTCTTCGACCGCACCGGCCGCCGGCCGCTGCGCGCCCGCCCGGGCAAAATCCCGACGCAGCTCGCCTATGCCCGCGCCGGCATCATCACGCCGGAAATGGAATACGTCGCCATCCGCGAGAACATCGGTCGCGCGCAGCAGCACGCGGCGGCCGAACGCGACGGCGAAAGCTTCGGCGCCGAAATCCCCGACTACGTCACCGCGGAGTTCGTCCGCGACGAGGTGGCCCGCGGCCGCGCCATCATTCCGGTGAACATCAACCATCCGGAATCCGAGCCGATGGCGATCGGCCGCAACTTCCTGGTCAAGATCAACGCGAATATCGGCAATAGCGCGGTAGCATCCAGCGTCGCGCAGGAAGTCGACAAGCTGGTCTGGGCTATCCGCTGGGGCGGCGATACGGTGATGGACCTCAGCACCGGGCGCAACATCCACACCACGCGCGAGTGGATCATCCGCAACAGCCCGGTGCCGATCGGCACGGTGCCGATCTACCAGGCTTTGGAGAAGGTGAACGGCAAGGCCGAGGATCTCACCTGGGAAATCTTCCGGGATACGCTGATCGAGCAGGCCGAGCAGGGCGTCGACTACTTCACGATCCATGCCGGCGTGCGGCTCGCCTATATCCCGCTGACTGCGAAGCGCGTCACCGGCATCGTCTCGCGTGGCGGCTCGATCATGGCGAAGTGGTGCCTGGCGCATCACCAGGAGAATTTCCTCTACACCCACTTCGACGACATCTGCGAGATCATGGCGGCCTATGACGTCAGCTTCTCGCTTGGCGACGGCCTCCGCCCCGGCTCCATCGCGGATGCCAACGACGCCGCGCAATTCGCCGAGCTGGAGACGCTGGGCGAGCTGACCAAGATCGCCTGGGCGCGCGACGTGCAGGTGATGATCGAAGGCCCCGGCCACGTGCCGATGCACAAGATCAAGGTCAACATGGAGAAGCAGCTCGAAGTCTGCGGCGAGGCGCCCTTCTATACCCTCGGACCGCTGACGACCGATATCGCCCCGGGCTACGACCACATCACCAGCGGCATCGGCGCCGCCATGATCGGCTGGTTCGGCTGCGCCATGCTCTGCTACGTCACGCCGAAGGAACATCTCGGCCTGCCGGACCGGGACGACGTGAAGGTGGGGGTCATCACCTACCGGATCGCGGCGCATGCGGCGGATCTCGCCAAGGGCCATCCGGCGGCGAAGCTGCGCGACGATGCGTTGAGCCGCGCCCGCTTCGATTTCCGCTGGCGGGACCAGTTCAACCTCAGCCTCGACCCCGCCACGGCCGAGCAATTCCACGACCAGACCCTGCCGGCCGAAGGTGCCAAGCTGGCGCATTTCTGCTCCATGTGCGGCCCGAAATTCTGCTCGATGAAGATCAGCCAGGAGGTCCGGGCGGCGGCGCAGCAGGGCATGGCGGAAATGTCCGACCGCTTCCGCGACAATGGCGGGGCGATCTACCTGCCGGCGGTCGCCAGCGCCTGAAGCTAGGGGGCAGCAGGTGGCGCGGCGTCGTCCCTGCTGCCTCGCCTCGGCGCCCATGTGTTCTTGCCCATACAGGCCGGGGCTGGGACGCCGACTGCTTTTATACAGTCGCCACATGGCGATCCTGGCCACGCAGGATTCTTCGCGCGCAGCAGTCCCCCGGCTCGACCGGGCTGCCGTCCCGCGCCGCCACTGGCATTTATGCATTCTTTATGGCCCGGGCCATTGCGACGCATATCGCCTTTAGGCGCCCCAGCCATAGCCTCAGCTGCGATCCAATCGCCGTAGAGGCAAATATCATGCTGGATTTCATCCTGCTCAGCGTCGGCCTGATCAGCTTTCTCCTGCTGGCCGGCTATGCCGCCGGCTGCGAACGCGTCTGAGGGCGGCCATGTTCGAGCTTGTCCTCGGCGGCGCCGTCGCCGCGATTTTGCTGGTCTATCTGTTGTGGGCACTGCTGCGTCCTGAGGATCTTTGAATCATGACGCTGATCGGCTGGGCACAGATCGCCCTCGTCCTCATCTGCATCGTCGCCGCGGCAGTGCCGCTTGGGCGCTTCATCGCCCAAGTCGCCGCCGGCGAGCGCACCATCCTGCATCCCCTATTGGGACCGGTGGAACGCGCCATCTACGCCGTCGCCGGCGTCGACCCGGCCCGCGGCCAGGGCTGGAAGGCCTATACGTTCTCCATGCTGACCTTCAGCGCCGCCGGCTTCGCGTCGCTCTATGCCATCCTGCGGCTGCAGGATGTGCTGCCCTTCAATCCGCAGGGCTTCGGCGGCATGGCGCCCTACCTGGCGTTCAACACCGCCATCAGCTTCGTCACCAACACGAATTGGCAGGCCTATTCGGGCGAGGCCGCTGCTTCCTACTTCAGCCAGATGGCCGGGCTGACGGTGCATAACTTCCTCTCGGCGGCCACCGGCATCGCCCTCGCCCTGGCGTTGACCCGGGCTTTCGTCGGCGGCGGCTTGCAGGAACTGGGTAATTTCTGGGCCGATCTCACCCGCGTGACGCTGTATGTGCTGCTGCCGCTGTCGGTGGTGGTCGGCCTTGCCTTCGTCGCCCTGGGCATGCCGCAGACCCTGTCCGCCTATGCCGATGCGGCAACCCTGGAAGGCGGCAGCCAGACCATCGCCCTGGGGCCGGTGGCCTTCCAGATCGCCATCAAGCATCTCGGCACCAATGGCGGCGGGTTCTTCGGGGTGAATTCCCTGCATCCCTTCGAAGGACCGGGCGCGCTGGCCACCGCGCTGCAGATCTGGTGCCAGGCCCTCATCCCCTTCGCCCTGTGCCTGACTTTCGGCCATGTCGTCGGCAACCGGCGCCAGGGGTGGGTGCTGCTCTCGGTCATGCTGGGCTTCGTCGTCGCCGCCACCGCCGCGATCTATGCCGCCGAAGCCGCCGGCAACCCGCTGCATCTGGCGGCTGGCGTCGATGCCGCCCTCGGCAACATGGAGGGCAAGGATATCCGCTTCGGCCAGGCCCTGGTCGCCTTGTTCACCGCCACCACCACGGGTGCATCCTGCGGAGCGGTCAACGCCATGTTCAGCAGCTTCACCCCGCTCGGCGGCATGGTGCCGCTGTTCCTGATCCAGCTCGGCGAAGTCCTTCCCGGCGGCGTCGGATCGGGGCTTTACGGCATGCTGGTCTTCGCCCTGCTGGCGGTCTTCATCGCCGGGCTGATGGTCGGCCGCACGCCGGAATTCCTCGGCAAGAAGATCCAGGCGCGCGAGATCAAGCTCGCCATGCTGGCAGTGCTGGTGCTGCCGGCGGCGATCCTCGGCTTCACCGCCGTCGCCATGGTGCTGCCGGCGGCGCTCGCCTCCATCGCCAACCAGGGGCCGCATGGGCTGTCGGAGATGCTCTATGCCTATACCTCGGCCGCCGGCAACAACGGCTCCGCCTTCGGTGGCCTGACGGCGGATACGCCCTGGCTGGATACGACGCTCGGCCTCGCCATGCTGCTCGGGCGGTTCGCCTATGTGGTGCCGGTCATGGCGATCGCCGGCTCGCTGGCGGCGAAGCTCAAGGTCCCGGACAGCGCGGGCACCTTCCCCACGCATACCCCGCTGTTCGCCGGGCTGCTGGCCGGCGTCATCCTGATCCTCGGCGGGCTGCAATTCCTGCCGTCCCTCGCCCTTGGTCCCCTGGCCGAGCATTTCAGCATGCTCGCCGGCAAGACGTTCTGAGGATGCATCCCATGCCTGACATCAATCTGCCCTTGCACCAGGGCCAGTCCACCCGTGCCGCACGGGCGGCCGGAGCCGCGCTGTTCGATCGGGCCATCCTGTCGCGCGCCTCGCTCGATGCGCTGCGCAAGCTCAACCCGGTGTCGCTGATCCGCAATCCCGTCATCTTCACGACGGAACTGGTCTCGGCGCTGGTCACCGCCCTGGCCATCCAGGCGGCGCTGACCGGCAAGCCCTGGGAATTCGCGGCCGCCATCGCCGTATGGCTCTGGCTCACGGTGCTCTTCGCCACCTTCGCCGAAGCGGTGGCGGAGGGCCGCGGCCGGGCCCGGGCGGCCAGCCTGCGCCGCAGCCGTACCGAGACCCAGGCCAAGCTGCTGGTGCGGCATGACGACCGCAGCCTGTGGCGGCATCGCGCCGCGGCGGCGCTGCAGGTGAACGACGTGGTGCTGGTCGAAGCCGGCGACATCATCCCTTCCGATGGCGAGATCATCGAGGGTATCGCCAGCGTCAACGAAGCCGCCGTCACCGGCGAGAGCGCACCGGTCATCCGGGAATCCGGCGGCGACCGCAGCGCCGTCACCGGCGGCACCCTGGTGGTTTCCGACTGGCTGGTGGTCCGCATCACCGCGGCGCCGGGTTCCACCTTCCTCGACCGCATGATCGCCCTGGTCGAGGGCGCGTCACGGCAGAAGACGCCGAACGAGATCGCGCTGGACCTGCTGCTCGCCGGCATGACGATCATCTTCCTGATCGCCGTCGCCTCGCTGGTGGGAATAGCCGCCTGGAACGGCCAGCCGCCGAGCGTGACCGTGCTCGCGGCGCTGCTGATCACGCTGATCCCGACGACGATCGGCGGGCTGCTCTCGGCCATCGGCATCGCCGGCATGGACCGGCTGGTGCGCTTCAACGTGCTGGCGACCAGCGGCCGTGCCGTCGAGGCCGCCGGCGACGTGGACGTGCTGCTGCTGGACAAGACCGGCACCATCACCCTCGGCAACCGCCAGGCCGCCGCCTTCATCCCGGCGCCCGGCGTGGCGGAGCAGGAGCTGGCTGAGGCGGCGGTGCTTTCCTCGCTGGCCGACCAGACGCCGGAAGGTCGTTCCATCCTGGCCTTCGCGCGGGAGCGCCATGGCTTCGCCGTGCCGGCGCTGACCGCCAGCGCCAGGGAGATCGCCTTTACCGCCCAGACCCGCATCTCGGGGCTCGATCTGGGCGGCGCCAGCTACCGCAAAGGCGCCGTGGAATCGCTCGTCAAAGCCGTTCAGGCAGAGTTGCCGCCGGCGCTGGGCCAGGCGATCGAACGGATCGCCCGCCAGGGCGGCACGCCGCTGGCGGTCTCCAAGGATGGCCGGCTGCTCGGCGCCATCGAGTTGAAGGACATCGTCAAGCCGGGCATCCGCGAGCGCTTCGCGGCGCTGCGGCGGATGGACATCCGCACGGTGATGGTCACCGGCGACAACTGCCTCACCGCAGCGGCCATCGCCGCCGAGGCAGGGGTCGATGATTTCATCGCCGAAGCCACGCCGGAGGACAAGCTGCGCTACATCCGCGCGGCTCAGGCGGAAGGCCGGTTGGTGGCGATGTGCGGCGACGGCACCAATGATGCCCCGGCCCTGGCCCAGGCGGATGTCGGCGTGGCCATGCAGACCGGCACCCAGGCGGCGCGCGAGGCCGGCAACATGGTGGACCTCGACAGCGACCCGACCAAGCTGATCGAGGTGGTGGAGATCGGCAAGCAGATGCTGATCACCCGCGGCGCGCTGACCACCTTCTCCATCGCCAACGACGTGGCCAAGTATTTCGCCATCCTGCCGGCGATCTTCGTCGTCTCCTATCCGGAGTTGCAGGCGCTGAACGTCATGCGACTGACCAGCCCCGAGAGCGCCATCCTGTCGGCCGTGATCTTCAACGCGCTGATCATCGTGGCGCTGGTACCGCTCGCGCTGCGCGGCGTGCGCTTCACCCCGGTCGGCGCCGCCGCCCTGCTGCGGCGCAACCTGCTGATCTACGGGCTCGGCGGCATCGTCGCGCCCTTCCTCGGCATCAAGCTGATCGACCTGCTGCTGAACCTGCTCGGGATGTATTGAGCCATGAATACCATGCTTCGCCCGGCCCTCGCGCTGGTGCTGATATTCACCCTGATCACCGGCATCGCCATGCCCCTGGCCATGACCGGGGTGGCGCAGCTGGCCTTCCCGTACCAGGCCAATGGCAGCCTGGTGGAGCGGAACGGCAAGGTGATCGGCTCGGCGCTGATCGGGCAGAATTTCACCTCCGAGCGATACTTCCACCCACGCCCCTCGGCGACCACGGAGGCCGATCCCGAGCAGCCGGGCAAGACCCGCCCGGCCCCCTACAACGCGGCCGCCTCCGCCGCCTCGCAGCTCGGTCCGACCAGCGAGGACCTGCTGGCCGCGGTGCGCGAGCGCGTCGCCGCCAATGGTCCGGCGCCGGTGCCTGCGGACATGGTCACCGCCTCCGGCTCGGGGCTCGATCCGGATATCAGCCCGGCCAATGCGCTGCGCCAGGTGGCGCGCGTGGCGGCAGCGCATGGCATGCCGGAGGAACGGGTGCGGGCGCTGGTCCTGCGGCAGGTCGAGGGCCGGGCCTTCGGCCTGCTCGGGGAGCCGCGAGTGAATGTGCTGCGGCTCAACCTGGCGCTCGACGACCTGCGCTGAGCTGCACGGTGTCGAGGCCCGGTGGCCAGCATGCTGGCGGCGGCTGAAGCCCGGATCGATTTCCGCCAGTATCCCGAAGCGGACGTAAGCAACGCCGTTGCACCCTTCCGCTTCGGGATACCCGCCATTATTTTCAGCGGCCTGCTGGTCCCTAGGGGCAGGACGCTAGGATCAGCCCATGTCACCGCCACCGGCCGAGCCGGCCCGCCCCGATCCGGATGCGCTGCTGGCCCTTGCCGCACGGGAGGGGCGCGGGCGGCTGAAGGTGTTCCTCGGTGCCGCGCCCGGGGTCGGCAAGACCTTCGAGATGCTGGTCCAGGCCCGCCGGTGCCGCCTCGGCGGCACGGATGTCGTGGCCGGGCTGGTCGAGACCCATGGCCGGGCCGAGACGGCGGAGCAGATCGGCGCCCTGGAAGTGCTGCCGCCCGCCCGGCTGGCGTATCGCGGCCAGGCGCTCGAGGAATTCGACCTGGATGGCGCCCTGGTCCGCCGGCCACGGATCCTGCTGCTGGACGAGCTGGCCCATACCAATGCGCCGGGCAGCCGGCACCCCAAGCGCTGGCAGGATGTGGAGGAATTGCGCGACGCCGGCATCGAGGTCTGGACCACGATGAACGTCCAGCACCTCGAAAGCCTGTCCGATGCGGTGGCGCGGATCACCGGCGTCCGGGTGCAGGAGACGGTGCCGGACCGCGTGCTGGCCGGGGCCGATGCGGTCGAGCTGGTGGATATCCCACCGGCCGAGCTGATCGAACGCCTGCGCCAGGGCCGGATCTATCGGCCGGAACAGGCGGCCCGCGCGCTGCAGGGCTTTTTCCGCCCGGGCAACCTGGCGGCCTTGCGCGAATTGGCGCTGCGCCGCACCGCGGATCGGGTGGATGCCGATGTCAGCGGCTATATGCGGGCCTATGCCATCCCAGGCCCCTGGCCGACCGGCGACCGGGTTCTCGCCCTGGTCGGCACCGACCCCGCGTCGGAGGCCGTGGTACGCCAAGCACGGCGCATCGCCGATGCCCTGCGCGCCTCGCTGATGGCGCTGCATGTCGAGGTGCCGGGACTGGCGGATGGCGGCGATCCGGCACCGGCGCTGCGGCTCGCCGAGGCGCTGGGCGCCGAGGTCGAGACCATCGTGGCCACGGATATCGCCGCCGCGATCCTCGCCCATGCGCAGACCTGCAATGCCACGCATCTGGTGATCGGGCGGGGCCGGCCGAACCTCTGGCGCCGGCTCACCGGGCATGGGCTCGCCGCCGTGCTGGCGCGCCGGGCCACCGCGTTCAGCCTGCATCTGGTGCCCGAACCCGTGGCGCTGCGCCGGCCAGCGCGGCAGCCCCGGGAATGGCCGGCCTGGCTTGGCTGGACCGCCATGCCGGCCGGGGTCGGGATCGCCACAGGCATCGGCCTGGCCGCCGATGGGGTGGTACCGGAAGGCGCCCTCGGCATGGTCTATCTCGCGGCCATCGTGGCGATCGCCGTCACGGCCGGGCCGTTGCAGGCCGTCCTCGGCGCGGTGGCATCCTTCCTGGCATGGAACTACCTGTTCCTGCCGCCGCGCTACGAGCTGGCGATCGCCAGCGCCCAGGATGTGGTCGGCGCTGTCGTGTTCAGCCTGGTGGCGCTGCTGCTGGTCGGCACCACCGGCGGCCTGGGCTCCTCGGTCCGCGCCGCCCGCAGGCGCGTGCTGAGCCTGCGCCGGCTAGTCGAATTCTCGCGCCGCCTCGGCGCCCCGGGCACCCTCGGCGACCTGCTGGTGGCGATCGCGCAGGAAGCCGAGCGGGTGGCCGGCTGCCCGGCCTGCGTGCTGCTGCCGCTGCCAGGCGCGCCCCCCGGCGAGCCGCCCGATCCGGTGGTGCGCGCCGCCGCACCGGTC